>DASVZE010000594.1:0-16451 GCA_036391775.1 Chloroflexota bacterium
GGCGATGAGATCCTGACCGTCTTGCTCGATGACAACGGGCCGCTTAACGATCGTCCCGGCTGCCAGAATGCCCGCCTGTGGATAATTGATGATAGACACTCCTGAGACCGAGCCCAGAGCGCCCGTGTTGTTGACCGTGAACGTGCCGCCCTGCATGTCCTCGATGCGCAGTTTTTTGGTACGGCCACGCATCGCCAGATCGTAGATTGCCTTAGATAGACCGGAGACGCTCTTCTCGTCTGCATGCGGGATCACGGGTGTTATCAGCCCCTCTGGAGCATCAACCGCGACGTTGATATTGATGTCGCGCTTCAAGATAATGCCATCGTCTGTCCATTCGGCGTTTACCAGCGGAAACTCTTTGAGCGCCTCCACTGTCGCTTTGATGACGAACGCGACATATGAGAGAGGTACACCCTCCTGAGCACGAAACTCGTCTTTCTTTGCTTCTCGGAAACGAGTCACATTGCGCATGTCCACCTCCGCCATGGTGGTGGCATGGGGAATGGTGAATACACTTTGCACCATGCGGTTGGCGATCATCTTGCGTAGCGGCGAGACGGGCACCAGCTCCTCATTTGGACCGAGCTGACGCCGGCTACCGGGCTCGGGCTGCATCCCGGACTGGGGATAACCACTCGTTGTCTTAGTAGGAGCCGGCATGCTCGGAACTGCTGCCGAGGTTGCCGGCTGCTCGCGCTCGAACTCTGGGCTCGGCTGGAGATGTGGCCGTTCCTCGGTCGCAACCGCCCCCACACTCGCCGATTGACGTTGCTGTACGAAAGACAGGATGTCCTGCTTGCTCACCCGGCCACCCAGCCCGGTGCCCGGCACCTCCGCCAGATTGATCCCGTTTTGCTCCGCCAGCCGGCGTACGAGCGGCGAAGAGCGCACACGTTCTCCCCGACCATCTGGCGGAACTGCGCTCGTGGATCGCGCCTGTATCTGCTGCACGGGTCCGGTTTGCGCCGGGGCCGGCGCAAACGAGCCACCGGATATCTGCTGGCCGTTGCCACCCGCCACATTCGCCACCTCAGGCTGCCGGGCTTGCGTACTGCCATCCGCGATGATCGCAATTTCCTGACCCACCGCCACCGTCGCTCCCTCGGGCTGTGTGATCTTCTGCAGCGTACCCGCCACCGGCGAGGGAATCTCGGCATTTACCTTATCGGTGATAACCTCGACGATCGGCTCATCCTTCTCGATCCGATCGCCTTCCTGCTTGAGCCATTTCCCGATAACTCCCTCGGCAACAGACTCTCCCAGTTGAGGCATCACGATTGTTGTCGGCATTATCCGTTCCTTTCAAATTGGAGGAGTCTTGTTACCCCAGTCCCTAGCTCAAAGCTCCCCTAATACGCCGCCAGCCGGTGCGCGGCTGCAACGATTTTGTCGGCATTGGGCAGGAAAGCTTTCTCCAGTGGAGGACTAAAGGGCACCGGAGTATCCGGCGCGGTGACACGTATGATTGGCCCATCCAGCAAATCGAAAGCCTCTTCTGCCAGAATGGCCTAGACCTCCGCGCCCACGCCCAACGTCCGCGTGTCCTCATGGACGATGAGCGCCTTGCTGGTTTTCTCAATGGAGCGCAGGATAGTCTCCCGGTCCAGCGGCAGGAGCGTCCTCAGGTCCACGATCTCAACGGAAATCCCTTCCTCTGCAAGCTCGCTTGCCGCATCGCGCGATTGTGCCACCATCCACCCGTAGGTATAGATCGTCAGGTCGTTGCCCTCCTGTATAACTCGCGCCTTACCCAGAGGCACAGTGTAATCGCCATCCGGCAGTTCTTCCTTTAAACGGCGATACAGATACTTGTGCTCGAAGTAGATCACCGGGTCGTCGTCACGGATCGACGACTTGATCAATCCATAGGCGTCGGACGGGCTTGACGGTGCGACCACTTTCAGGCCCGGAACATGGACGAACCATGCCTCAGGATTCTGTGAATGAAATGGGCCACCGTGCGTACCCCCGCCCGACGGTCCCCGAATGACCAACGGCACGGCCATGCGATTGCGATAGTGCAGCTTTGCCGCCATATTGACGATCTGATCGAAGCCGCAGGCGATAAAGTCCATAAACTGCATCTCGGCGATAGGTCGCTGACCCATCAGGGCAGAGCCGATGGCTGCACCCACGATGGCCGATTCGGAGAGGGGCGTGTCGATGACGCGCATCGGTCCGAACTCGTCCAGGAAGCCTGCCGTCACCTTGAACGCACCACCGTACACGCCAACGTCCTCGCCAAGGATGTAGACGCTGTTGTCGCGCTGCATCTCTTCGCGCATACCCTGCTTGATGGCCTCGAGATACGTCACTTCAGGCATCGAATTGTCCTTTAAGCGTCGGGAAAACGCGGTGCAAGCTCGGCAATATCTTCTCGGTCGAGCAGTGGTGTCAGCTCGACGTATTCCACAGCCAGGCAAGCGATCGCGCAACCTCATCATACCGTTCTCCGGAGGCCACACGTGATGCCACTCCAACAGATCCGTAGCTTACAGATCCGCAGAAGTGCCATTGACGCGGTCCGTGAAAGTGCGTTCTGACCTGGACGACGATAAGCTAAAGGAAATTATTGGTGTAAGGAGATGCTGGCTTTCCTTCCACTCACGACCATACTGAAAGTGGGGTACCTGAAGAGCCCTCCCTGGCAGACCGAGCCGTGGAGAACTTTGTTACAGCAGAACGCACCGGGGCTGACCAGGATTCCCGCGCCCGTCCTGATTTCCCAGGGAGGCGCCGATCAGCTTGTTCCTCCCTCTATAACGGCCTCTTTCGTCAAGGAACAGTGCCGCAGGGGGGGAAAGGTCGAGTACCGCGTTTACCCCGGTGTGGGACACGACGCGGGCGCCGAGTCTGCCTCCAACGTCGTCACCTGGATTGCCGATCGCTTCTCAGGCAAGCCACCACCGAGCAACTGTTAGGCGAATGTGTGCGGGACGGACTGCGCGCCCTGCAGCGTGAGGCGGGCTCACCGGGAAGAAGCTCTACTCTGCGGATGCGGCGAGGCGAGACCATACCAGATCAGCAAGTCCCTTCACGAAGTCGGGCGATGCATTCAGCATGTCCGTACGCCGCAACGTCACCCCCCGCTGCTTTGCCGCTTCTTGAGCCTCGTAATCGATGTCGTACAGGATCTCGAGATGATCCGACACGAAGCCGATCGATGCGACGAGGATCTGGTTGACACCCGCGTCCGCCAGCTCGTTGACCTTGTCGACCAAATCTGGCCCCAGCCAGGGATCGGCGGTGCGTCCTGCGCTCTGGTAGGAGAATGTCCAGTGCCGCAGAGCTAGCATCTCGGCCAGCGCTTCGCTGGTCTCCCGCAGCTGCTCCGGGTAGGGATCCGCGTCCTTAAGGATCCGCTCCGGCAGGCTGTGCGCGGTGAAAATGACCGTTACATCCTCCCGAGCCGGGAACTGTTCCAGCTGCGCTCGGACTCGTCTGGCCACCGCCTCCAGGTAGGGGCGGTGTAGGTGCCAGCTTTCCACTCGCTCCAGAGCGATGCTCGTCCCGAGCTTCTGCTGCGCCTGATCGAAATACTCATAGTATCCGGCAACGCTCATGCGCGAGTAGTGCGGCGCCAGCACCAGCCCCACGGCTCGCTGAACTCCGGCCTTGTCCATCTCACGCACCGCCTGTTCGATGTACGGATGCCAGTGTTTCATCCCAAGAAACACACGGAACCGCCGATCACCATGCTGGTTTAGCTGGCGTTCAAGTCCTTTCCTGGTCTCCTCTGTAATACGCAGCAACGGTGTTGTGCCGCCCACCAGACGGTAGCGCTCGCGCAGCTCCTCCACCAGCTCAGGTGCGGGCGTCCGGCCCCTTCTTATATGGGTGTAATACGGCTCAACATTCTCCAACGTGTCTGGGGTGCCGTACGCCATGAGCAACACACCCAGTGTCTTGCTTTCAGTCATCTCGTGTCTCCGACGATCGCAGCTGCAGGATTGCCCGCGCTAACCCCTCGGGCGTGGGACGCTCGGCAACCGCAGCCGGTTCGATACCGAGGTCTCGCACGGCTCGTGCGGTGGTGGGCCCAATACACACTACTCGTCGCCGGCGCAGAGGGGAAACATCGTGGTTCAACATCGCCGCCAGATTGCGGATTGCTGAGGGGCTTGCCAGCACGACGACGTCGATACTGTCCCGCCGCAATTCATCTATAGTTCGCGAATCGGCCGGCACAGCTACCGTGCGGTAAACCACGATGACATCGACCAACGCCCCCGCGCCTTGTAGGCACTCTCGTAGCTCCGGTCGCGCGAGATCACCGGCAGGCAGAAGCACGCGACAGTCCTTAACGCCTCGGGAGATCATGGCCTCCGCTAGAGATACAGCATCCTCCCTCGCCGGGCGGCAATCCACTCCGGTCTCCCGCGTCTGCAAAATCCTTGCCGTCGCATCGCCCACCGCCCCCACTCGCATGCCGGCGGGCAGTTTTGGCGGCAACATCAAAGCGGAGAGGCGATCGAACACGGCTCTCACTGCATTTCGGCTGGTAAATACGATCCAGTCGTACTCGTGCAGGCGGAAAAGCGCGTGATCGGCGTCATCCCAGGTAGGAGGCGACTCGATCCGGATCAGCGGCATCTCGCGAACTGATGCCCCAAGTTGCTCGAGCTTTTGCCGCACCGGCTGGTCTTCCTTCTCGCCGCGCGTCAGCAAAACGCTCGTTCCGGTTAGCGGCCCGTTACGCGCCATCTGCCGATGTGTATTGATGTACGTACTCAACCAATCGTTGCAGGTTGTCGAGCGGCGTCTCCGGGTGAATCCCGTGCCCAAGGTTAAATACGTGCCCGGACCTACCTGCGGCGCGACGCAGAATCGCATCTGCCTCTCGCCGCACCACGGGCCACGGTCCCTGTAACACCATGGGATCCAGATTGCCCTGAATTCCCCTGTCATATCCCACTCGGCGCCAGGCGTCATCGAGCGGAATTCGCCAGTCGGCACCAAGAGTACTGCCCCCTGCCTCCGCCATGTGCGATAGTAAGGATCCCGTGCCGGTGCCAAAGTGAATCAGTGGCAGATCCGTCTTCCGAGCGGTATCAAACACCTGCCGGGAGTAGGGCAAAACGTATCGTCGATAGTCGTCCACCGAGAGCGCGCCTGCCCAGCTATCGAACACCTGGAGGGCGTGCACACCGGCCCTCGCCTGCACGACGAGATAGGTCGAGACCAACCTGGCCAGATGCGTCATCAGATCGTGCCAGATCTCCGGCGCGCGGTACATCAGACGCTTGGTATGCAGAAAATCACGTGATGGACGCCCCTCGATCAGGTAGCTGGCAAGCGTGAACGGCGCGCCCGCAAAGCCAATCAGCGGCACCGAGCCGTTCAATAGCTCCAGCGTATGGGCGATGTCATCAACTACAAACTGGACATTCTCCGACTCCAGCGGCCGTAGAACCCCCACATCCTCGGACGAGCGCACCGGACGCTCGATCACCGGACCGACCTTCTCGACGATATCCAGCCGTACTCCGGAGGCCAGCAGCGGCACCATGATGTCCGAGAACAGGATGGCGGCGTCCACACCCAGACGCCGTACCGGCTGCACCGTCACCTCGGCGCATACCTCCGGCCGGCGGCAAATGTCCAGCAGCGAGTATCGCTCGCGTACCGCGCGGTACTCCGGCAGTGACCGGCCGGCCTGGCGCATAAACCAAACCGGAGTGCGATCGACTGCTTCCAGCCTGAGGGCCTTCAGGAGACGACTAGTGTCGGCGACACATTTTTTCACCGGTGCGGCGTGGTCGTCCACGCTAGAACCAGCGCTTCCACTTGAAGTAGCCCAGTGTCAGGGTGAGCGCAAGGAGCTCCAGACCGATGCCGAACACCCAGAAAGTCCACGCTGGGGTAATGATGTGGGTGACCAGAAGAGTGAAGTTCTGGCCAAAGAAGCCGGTTAAAAAGGTGAGCGGTAGAAAAATGGTCGCGATGATGGTGAGCTGCTTGGCCACCTCGTTCTGCCGGTTGCTGATCACCGAGAGATGGATCTCCAGGGCGCTGCTCACCAGGTCGCGCACGTTGTCCAGCTGATCGATGACTCGCACCGCGTGATCGTATACATCCCGAAAGTACGCCAGAGTGTCCTCCGGAAAGATGTCGATGTCCTTGCGAATAATGGGGTTGAGGATATCGCGCATGGGCATCGCGGCCCACCGGAAGCGCTGGGCCTCGCGTTTCATCTCAAAGATCCGTGGAAGCACCTCGCGTTGCATTGGCCGGTCACGAAACAGATCTTCCTCTAGAACGTCAACTCGATCTTCAAAGCGCTGTGCCACCGGCAGATAGCCGTCGACGACGGTGTCGAGAATGGTGTAGAGCAGAAAACCTGTGCCGCGGCGAAGCTCCTCCGGATGGTTATTCCAGCGCTTCTCGATCTCTTCCAGCGGCAATGCCGGCGTGTGGCGTACTGTGACCAGGAACTGTTCGCCCACAAATATTGCCATCTCGTGAAATTGAATGCGGTCGACTTCAACCGTCGTTGCCTGAACCACCACGAACCACGTGTTGCCGTAGGTTTCGATCTTGGGCCGCTGATGGGCGTGGACCGCATCTTCCACCGCGAGCGGGTGTAAACCAAACTCCTCTTTGATGAGATCCAGATCTTCCTGGTTCGGATCTACCGCATCCAGCCAGACCAGGTGATCCTCATGGCGCAGCAGATCGCTGATATCCGTGAGATTGGTCGCCTGTCCCAGACGCTCTCCATGCTTGAATACCTGACAGGTCAAGCCGCGCCGCTTATGGGTCGCGGACTTGGCCTTGAATACGGTGTCATCCCCGATCACCTGCTTGTGTTCCGGCGGTGCTTCGCTCATAGCCGGATTCTACGTGCTGACGACGGCAACGTCTATGCAAGCACCGGGCTATATGCCCAGTCAGATTGACGAATCACAGACAATGGAGATAACGGAATCCGGAGGACAGCCATGGACGACGACAGCAGCTTCCGTCCTCGCAACCGAGAGAAGAAAGTTGCCGGCCGACGCAAACGAGACCGCTACAAGCAAGGCACGCGGACCTACCTGCATGCCCTTGTCAACTCAATTGCGGGGCGAGCGGACAGCAGGAAGAAGAGCAAAAAATGAGAAAAGTTCATATACTATTGCATTTTCTTTATCTTTGCTTTATGCTCTTGGTACAGCAAGAGTAGAGGAGTTCACCATGTACCCCGTCATCGGACGCTGTCCCATCTGCAGCGGCGAGCTGGCGGTGGCGCGCCTGAGCTGCACCAGCTGCGGCACAGCGCTGGAGGGCTCGTTCAGCCTGGGACCGCTACAACGCCTGAGCCAGGAGCAAATCCGGTTCGTCGAGGCGTTTATCCGAGCGAGGGGCAGCCTCAAGGACGTCGGTGCTGAGCTGAACATGAGCTATCCCACCGTCAATAGCCGACTCAACGACATATTGATTGCTCTGGGTTATGGCGATCGAGTCAAGGTCCAGGAGCCGCAGGAAGGATCCGGACTCACGGCCGAGCGGAAACGCGAGATCCTGGGTGCGGTGCGCGCCGGCCGAATATCCGCTAGTGAAGCGGAGCAACTGCTCCGTGTGCGGTAAGGAGAGCACACGATGAAAGATTTCGAAGTTGATATCAACGGCATCATCGAGTCGGTGCATTCCGCCTTGCGCGACTCAGGGTTGGAAGACATTGCCGATCATGTGCATCGCGCGACCAATGGGATCGAAGCAGCGGCTTCCGGTAAGGAGGTCGAGAGGTCCTTCTCCGTGGGCCCTCAGTCCTCGCTCGCCATCGGCACCATGCGGAGCGGGGACATCTCGATAACGGCAACTGAGGAACCCGTGATACGCGTGCGCTATCGCTCCCGATCGTCCAATCTCAATCAGGAGGATCCATTCGTCGCTGAGCAAACGGACAATCACGTTGAGCTGAACGTCAAGGAGCATCGCGGATCGACAGATTTCCGAGTCACAGTTCCCCGCGATTGCTCGATCCTTGTCCGCGGACTGGCCTCGGACATCGAGGTCAGCGGGATATCCGGTCGGCTCGAGCTGGAAACCGCCAGTGGCGATGTCAGCCTGGAGGACGTAGCAGGAGATATCACCATCAGATCCGTTAGCGGCGATGTGTCTGGAGCGCGCCTGAACGGTCCCTTTCGGGTTCACACAACCAGCGGCGACATCTCGGTTAGCGAGTCTCACCTCTCGAGGTTTGACCTGCATAGTGTCAGTGGAGACTTCTCTATTGAGACCAGCGCACCATCCGATGCGCGATTTAAAGTCGGCACTACCAGCGGGGACATGCGGCTCTTTGTTCCCGGTGATACCGGACTTTCGGTCAAGCTCGACACCAGCAGCGGTGATGTGCATTCGCACCTACCAGTGGAGATCATCCAGGCCAGCAAACGTCACTGGGAGGGCACGATCAATGGCGGCGGCGCCCGCCTCGAGATGAGATCGACCAGCGGCGATCTGGAGATCAGGCGCAGCAGCCGTCTCTCCGACATGCCGCCATCTCCCGCCCCGACCACGGAACCAGTTTCTCCGCCGGCTCCCAGGTCGGACATCTCGCCGGAGCCACTTGTAACCATACCGGAGGGACCTCCGCCTTCAATTGATCCGGAGCCGCAGATTCCGGATGTCGTGGCGGTCGATGACACGCCTAACCTCGAAACAAAAAGCGCGTCGGAGATCCTGGCAGCGCTGGAACGCGGAGAGATCAGCGTTGACGAGGCCATGCGGCGGCTTGACGAGGGGAGCTGAGGAAACATGGCC
Source organism: Chloroflexota bacterium (assembly GCA_036391775.1). Classification (GTDB taxonomy): domain Bacteria; phylum Chloroflexota; class UBA5177; order UBA5177; family UBA5177; genus DASVZE01. Next base: position 8,749 of record DASVZE010000594.1, read on the forward strand.
GAAAACGAACAGATTGTCGTCGAAGATTTTTCGGTCGGTCCGGCCTCGGAGCTCGTCGTCAACACGATCTCGGGAAGCGTTGATATCCAGGGACGGGATCAGCACGCCATACACATGGGCGCCACCAAACGAGGGTCAGCCCAGGCCGTGGCCAACACCCGCGTGGAGTATCAGCAGAGTGGCAACCGGGTCCAGGTCCAGACCAAAGGAGAAAAGGGCGGCCTGCTTAATCTGGCACGAAATATTTCGGCGGTCGACTACATTTTGACAGTGCCCCGGGACTGCCGTGTGCGCGTCGAGACAGTCAGCGCAGAGGTACGCACACGCGATCTCGACCACGGCGTGAGAATCCAGACCGTCAGTGGTGAAGTGACAGTGAAGAACGTGAGCGGAGAGAGCCAGGTCACCACTGTGAGCGGCGATGCCACGGCTCAAAACGTCTCGGGAACCCTCTCCCTGCGCACAACCAGCGGCGACGCGAGCGTTAGAGGCTCGCAGCTCAGCCACTTCAATCTCAACAGCGTGAGCGGCGATTTTGCCATCGAGACGCCACTGGACGTGGGACAGCATTATCTTGCGCGTACCGTGAGCGGAGACCTGCAGCTTCGGCTTCCTTCCAACAGTGGCGCAACCGTGCAGATGAGGACCGTGAGTGGAAACGTCAGCTCAGAGATACCGGCCGATATACTGCGTGCCGGCAAGCGCAACTGGCAGGGCAGAATCAACGGCGGCGGGGCGACTCTGGAAATGAACTCTGTAAGTGGAGACCTTCGCATTCTCCGTTCAAACGGCTCATCGTCCACCATCGCCTCGACGAGCGCACAGACGGGCTCTTTCTTCCCACCGGCTCAAGGTCAGGAATCAGCTGACCTGCCCGGTGTCGTGCCGGAACCGGCCGCGGCCGCAGTTGACAGCGCCCTGAGCAGTACCAGCGAGGTGCTACAGGCACTTGAGCGTGGAGATATAAGCGTCGAGGAAGCGCTGGATCGTCTGAACCGGTAACACCGGGTCGACTCAGGAAGAAGGAGCCGGATCGGATGAGCGACCCGCCCTCGGGCATTGCTGTGCCAACGACACAGGAGTATCCTCCGCTCCGACATAATCGCGATTTTCTCCTTTTGCGCAGCGGGCAAGCAGTCTCGGTTCTCGGCACGCGCGTGTCGGCGCTTGCATTCCCGCTACTGGTGCTCGCCCTAACCGGATCACCGGCCAAAGCTGGGGCAGTATCCGTAGCAAACACGCTTCCCCAGCTGCTTTTTAACCTTCCAGCCGGCGTCTACGTGGACCGCTGGAATAGAAAACGCGTCATGGTGGCCTGTGATGTGATCCGCGCCCTGGCCATGGGCAGCATTCCCCTGGTCTATATGCTGGGACGTCTCTCTATCCTTCAACTTGCCCTGGTCGCTTTTCTCGAGGGCAGCTGCTCCGTCTTCTTCAGTCTCGCCGAGGGTGCAGCCGTGCCATTGATCGTCGCCCCACACCAGCTGCCCGATGCATATGCGCAAGATGAGGCGGTGCGGCGTGGGGCTCAAATGACCGGACCGCCCCTCAGCGGTGCTCTATACGGTTTGGGGCAGTTGCTTCCTTTCCTGTTTGATGCGCTCACTTATGGGATCTCTGTTATCTCGTTGCTCTTTATTCGCGTGCCTTTCCAGAAGGAACGATCGACAGAGGATCGGGGCTTATTGCGGTCCGAGCTGACGACGGGGATGCGCTGGCTCTGGCGGCAGCCGTTTCTGCGAATGAGCACCTTGCTGGTAGCCGGAACCAATGTGCTCTTCGGCGCCAATTTTCTGGTGGTCATCGTCCTGGCCAGACAGCTTGGCACCTCGTCGGGCGCCATCGGCCTGATATTCGGAATTGGCGGCCTCGGAGGCGTTCTGGGCGCTTTGCTGGCAGGTTGGATTGGAAAGCGACTCAGTCCATCGCATGTGGTGCTCGGTGTGAACTGGCTGTGGGCCATTCTGTTTCCGCTCTTTGCCCTGGCGCCCAACGCTGCTGTTCTTGGAGTGCTTAACGGTCTTTGCGTCTTTGCCGGACCGATGTGGAACGTTGTGCTGGGCAGTCTTTTCCGGGTCATCGTGCCCAATAAGCTGCAGGCGCGGGTGGACGGTGCGCAAACCATGTTTACCTACGGTGCAATTCCCCTGGGACCTGCTCTGGGAGGCGCTTTGCTGCAGACCATTGGGGCCAGACCGGCTGTGGTCGTGCTTTCCATCCTTATGCTGGCTATCGCGCTTGCCGGCCAGCTTAGTCCAGCCATCCGATCGATGCCGTCTCTGGCGAAACGGGCGAGCGTTCATCCCTCCGTGGCCGAGTAGTCAACGCTTGACAGGTTACCGGAGTCCCTTCTTAACTATCTCCGACCGATGTCAAAAAGGGCTGTCAAAAGCCTCCTAGCCGTTGGAGTGAGAGTTTAGAATCAGCGGACATATCAGCCACTGTGGAGAAGGACCCTGCACCCTATGCGCACCCCACGATTTGTTGTCGTTGCTGTTCTCACCCTGGTTACCATGCTCTCCTACCGTTCGGCCCATGCAAGCCCTCAGGCAGCGTTCCAGGAGTGCGGATACAAGGTCTGGGCATCGAAGCTGGCTCAGCAAACCTCGTCTCTGATCAGCGCGTCCGGCAAACTGAGCTCTGCCACAGTGCATCAGGAGGCGAGTGGTTATCTGCAACAACTGGACAAGATGAACATGGCCTATGAGAACTGGACTAACTCTCACTCGCGCGTTGCGTCCGCGGCTTTACGCAAAGCACTGGGCTATGCGGAACAGGCGGCAGACGGACATGAGCTGGGGATTGCAGCCATCTACAACCAGAGCGTGCAGAACGCCTGGGCACAGATGAAGACCGCGTGGATTGCTCTGACCCCGCTCTGTCCCCTTGGCCATCCAACGAGCGTTCAGGAGCAGGTCACCACAGACGGGACAGACTATCCGAACGGCGTCGGCGCTTTCCCTGTATCACAACCCTGGCTCTCTGTGCCCAAGGAATGGGAAGTCCAATGGTCCTATAACTGCACCCATCGATCGTTCGGCTTTCGCGTGGAGGTTCGAAACATTCCGAGTAACCAGACGCTGGCATCCAACGGAACCTCGGTTTACCTTGGACCGCTCCTTGCTACACCGATCAACCAGCACAACCGCACGGCACATGGCACACAGCTCATCAAAGGAATGAGAGGCTCTGTCTATCTCGTGGTGCACTCCGTGTGCACCTACTCCCTGGAAGTCATCGGGTAGTTCGGAGAGTCCGGTGTCGCACACGGTCGGTCTCGCCGTGCCACTGGCCCTGGCCGCGGCGTTGTTGCACGCCGCGTGGAACGTACTGCTCAAGACAAGCGGAAATCCCCTGGCCCTCTCCCGCCGAGCGGTCACGAGCGCCATGATCGTGGTCACGCCCATCTACACCATCGCGTGGGTTCTGGCCGGACGCCCCGCGCTTCCTCGCAACGGTTTGGCCCTGGCCTTCCTTTCGGCGGCCGTCGAGCTGATCTACTTTGTCTCCCTCTCCGAGGCGTATCGCCGGGGCAAGCTTTCTGCCGTCTATCCCGTGGCGCGCGGCACGGCACCGGTACTTGCCATCATCATCGGCCTTCTCCTTTTTGGAGAGCAGTTGAGCACTTTCCAGATCGCCGGTGTGGTCGGTCTGCTGGCAGGAATCTGGCTGGTTCGCAGACCCGGCAATATGGGGAACGCGCTTACACCCGCACTGCTTACCGGCACGGCCATCGCGATCTACTCTGCCATCGACAGCCAGGGAGTGCGGACCGCTCCTCCCTGGCTCTACGCCTGGGTTCTTGGATGGATGACGGCCCTCATGTTGCTGTTCTGGGGCCGCATTGCGCCGCATCCCGCGCCGTTGCGCCACTCCCCAGTCTCGCTGGAGGCTCAGCCAATTCGTTTGCGTACTGGTATCGCATTGGGACTTCTCATGCTCGGTTCTTATTTCCTGGTGCTGATTGCGCTCAGCATCGCACCATTGGCCGTTGTTGCTCCGTTACGCGAGTCGGCTGTCGTCCTTGTGGCAGGGTGGGGCGTCTGGCGCTTGGGAGAGCGCGGTGGAGCCTATTTACGACTGGCAGGAGCCGTCATGATCGTGGCCGGGATCGCTGCCGTTTCCTTCTGAATCACCTCGGATACGCCTACTTATAATGAGTCAACCTGTTAGGGGGCGCGGCATGAGTCTCGCGCACATTCTCTCTTTATCTCGCGTTGTTGCCGCTCCGATCATCGCGGTGCTGATTCTGGCGCGGCCTGGAACCAGCCTTGTAACCGCCGCTCTGCTCTTCGCGCTTGCTTCGATCACCGATTTGCTGGACGGCAAGCTGGCGCGGTACTCGGAAAGTGTGTCGCCGCTTGGCATCTTTCTGGATACGACGGCGGACAAGGTGCTGGTCGCCCTCACTCTCATTGCTCTTTCTATCGCCGGGCTGGCACCCGCATGGGTAACCCTCGTCATTATTGGGAGGGAATTCTTGATCTCCGGCCTGCGGAGCTTTGCCGCCTCTCAGGAGCGCATCATCTCGGCCCATACCTGGGGTAAAGGGAAGACCCTGGTAACAATGATTGCCATCTTCTGCCTTCTTGTCACTGCCGGCGGACGAGCCGGTGGCGTTATTGGTCCTGTGGCATCCCATGTCTCTTGGTCCAACCTTGTGACCGTCTCAACCTGGCTGCTGTATCTGTCCGCCGCCCTCACGGTCGTCTCGGGGGTCCGCTACGTCATCGACGCCCGGCCACTTTTTCGGCCGGAAGCGCCGGTCGAGGTCGTCGCTTCCGGCAAACGGCGCAGTGTGGCAAGCGGGCGTGATGGCTAGCCCGCTTCAGGGAATCGGCGTATCGCCGGGCGTTGTCATCGGTCCTGCTCATGTCATCCGAGAGCTGGAGCATGTTTCCAGACAGTCAGGCACGCCCGAACAGGAACTGGCAGCCTTTGATATAGCAACAGAGCAGGCCGCGGCCGAGCTGGAATCGCTGGCATCGCGGCTTCGGGCCGAAAATCACGAGGCCGAAGCCGGCATCCTGGACGCGCAAGCGCTCATGGCGCGCGATCCCTCTCTGGCCGACCTGGTGCGCGATCAAATCCGGAAGGGCGCATCCGCTGAGCGTGCAATCGACGCCGCGGCCTCCCACTATCGAGATACACTGCTGTCTCTGGGCGACGACTACCTGGCAGCCCGCGCCGAGGACGTTACCGATGTCGCACAGCATATGCAGCGCGCGCTTGGCACTGAGACGCCCCAACCCGAAATCAGACGCCTCAGCGTTGTGGTGGCCCACAATCTCACGCCCTCTCAGACCGCGTCCTTCGATCGAGAGCTGTTACTGGGCCTGGCAACACAAACAGGCGGCCCAACCTCGCACACGGCAATCCTGGCACGAACGCTCGGTATCCCGGCAGTGGTTGGTTTGGGTCCGGCGGCCGGCGAGATTCGCTCCGGACAGGAAGTTGCGCTCGATGGAGACACGGGAGAGATTGCTCTAGATCTCGATTCCGATGAGCGATCAAGGTGGCTGGAGCGTGCGCGAGCGTATGAGCGAGAAAAGCGGCGGCTTACCGCATTTCGTGACCTTCCGGCTGAAACAACTGATGGGCGGCGCATCACAATGGCCGCCAATATCGGCTCTCCGGCAGAGGTCGATGCTGCACTGGAGAACGGAGCGGAAGGTGTCGGACTTTTTCGCACCGAGTTTCTCTTTGCCGAGCGAGATCATATGCCCAGCGAGGATGAGCAAGTAGAGGCGTATCGCTCGGTATTGGAGGCATTTCGCCATACAGTGGTGATTCGGACGCTTGATGTGGGTGCCGACAAGCCGCTCCCGTATATTGAAAGTCCGGACGAAGAGAATCCTTTTCTGGGTGAGCGCGGCATTCGATACTCATTGCGCCATCCAGACCTGTTTCGCGTGCAGCTACGCGCCCTTCAGCGCGCTTCCACGGCCGGTAAACTGGCCGTCATGTTTCCCATGGTGTCGGAAGTCGAACAGATCAAGACAGCACGTCAGATGCTGGAGGACATCCGCGAAGAGGTCGGAGGCTCAGCGCAGATCGGGATAATGGTCGAGGTACCGGCGGCTGCGCTGGCGGCATCCCGGCTCGCGCCCCTCGTCGACTTCTTTAGCGTAGGAAGCAACGATCTGACTCAGTACACGCTGGCAGTCGATCGCGTGAACGAGCGTATAGCGTCCCTTTACCGGCCTCTCCATCCGTCCGTTCTTCGCCTCATCTCTGTGGCCTCTGAAGCAGCACACGCACACGGTAAATGGATTGGGATATGCGGCGAAATGGCTGGTGATCCGTTAGCTATCCCCCTGCTCATTGGCCTCGGCATCGACGAGCTCAGCATGGCCCCTTCGCGTCTCCCCGTCGCCAAAGAGCGGGTGCGCGGGCTTACTTTTGATGCGTGTCGGGAAGCGGCACAGTTGTCCCTCGATTACGCGACAGCGGCTGACGTCGAAGAATTGCTGCGAACTACATTTCCTTGACATTTCCCGCTGCAGAGTATCCATCGACTTCCTGCTAGACTTGGCCATCTCTTGCCAGAGGCGTTGGGCGTGGGCTTTCTGGTTACGTTTATTGCGATCCTGTTCGGCTCCTTTCCTACGGGAATTGTGGTCGGTCGTTGGGTTACAGGCCGCGACATCCGCAAAGTGGGAAGCGGGAACTTCGGTGCGGCCAACGTCGTTCGTGCCGCCGGCTGGAAAGCCGGTGTCGCGGTGGCGGCGATCGACATTGTCAAGGGTATCCTGCCTGTTCTCCTGGGCCGTGCTGTCGGGCTGACTCCGGCCTGGCTTGCCGTGGTGGCTCTGGCGGCGGTGTTGGGGCACGACTTCTCGCTCTTTCTGCGCCTCAAGGGAGGCAAAGGCGTTGCCACGACATTGGGAGTCTGCCTGGCGCTGGCGCCCGCGCCAACCGCTGTAGCGGTGGTTATCTGGGTAGCCGTGTTCGCGCTCTCCCGCTTTACCTCCCTCGCGTCTCTGTTGGCTCTTGCCGCTCTACCCGCTGTGATGGCACTCTCCGGGCAGCCGCGCGCGTACGTCGTGCTGGGTGTGATTCTCCTGGCGGTGGGCGCGATCAAACACTGGGAAAACATCATCCGCCTGGCTCAGGGCAAGGAAAAAGGATTCGGCAAGCCACACGCCGTCGATGGAGGCTGACCGTACCGTCGCCATCCTTGGGGCCGGGGCGGTCGGCGGATATCTGGGTGCCAGGCTGGCAGCGTCTCCCTTCGCGCCCCAGGTGATACTGATTGGACGTCCATTGCTGGTCGATGCGATCGAGTACAACGGCCTCGTGCTGCATGAGGCTGGAGGTAACCGGACTGAGCGGCTAGCAGCCGTCTCCTCTGCGGAACACGTTGCTCCTGCAGATCTCACGGTTCTCACCGTCAGAACCTATGATGTGTCCTCCGCCGTTCTCCAGGCGCGCAGGCTCATGGGAGAGAAAGGGCTGCTTCTGGCGATGCAGAACGGTGTCGGGACCGAGGACGAACTCGCCGAGGCGCTGGGACGGGATCGCGTGCTGGCCGGTACTCTGACCGCCAGCGTCACAATGGATCAGCCGGGCGTCATTACCCGCCTCAGCTCCTCGGGTGGCGTGGCGCTTTCCACATTGAACAACCTACCTGTTCCTCACTGGGTAGTGGATCTTTTTCGTGCCACCGGACTGCAGGTCTCGACGACCGACGATTACCGCAG
>DASVZE010000595.1:0-3506 GCA_036391775.1 Chloroflexota bacterium
CGGAGCAGCACCTGCACCTGCCCCCGGTCTTCGCAGGCTGCCCCCGAGACCTCAAAGCTCCATCCTGCTCTGCTTTTCAATGTCCAGAGTCGCAGTGCGGGACCCGTAGGATCATCGAAAGGCTGCACGGGCATATGTACCTGTCGAGAAAGCCGCTCGACCGTTTGGCGGACGCCGAGTGGAGCGTATCCTATCCACTCCAATTCGGCCGCGCCGGCTGGTCTGATGCGATACACTCCAGGCTCTGAAGCAAGCTGGGCCAGCGCAAGCGGATGCGCGGCGGCCAGAGGCATCCAGGCTGACCAACGAAGTCCCATCCAGGTTCGAGAGAGAAAGGTGGAGTCAGTGTCCGCCGTTTCGGGTTTCTGTCCCGGCTCATCCCGCGTCACGGTCAAGCGTAGACTACATATTGAAGTAGATGTCTGATGCCTGGTTCTCGCGCGATCCATTGGCTCTCCGCTGTAGAATCGCCGCAGGGACACAAAGGCGAGGAGACGATGGGCCGAAAGTCATTTTCCGACGGTTCCGAGGGCCGAGGAGCCAGGCCGGCTCTTACCGTGCAGGGAAAGGTCATCGAGGCTTTACCCCATGCTATGTTTCTGATCGAAACCGACAACGGCTCACGTGTCACGGCGCACATATCGGGCGTCACCCGCATGGGCCTGGTTCGCGTTATCCCGGGGGATCGGGTCACAGTGGAGCTTTCGCCGTACGACCTGACGCGGGGGCGTATCACGGCAAGCCGCCATTGAGCCGCGCGCGTCCCGACTGCACGGGATGGCAACTCAATGGCGACATATTCCGCGGGCGTCTTTCTTATTGGGTATATGGATCGGAAGGTTGCTGGCTTGACCCCGATACGAGGCGAGCGACCTTCCAGATAACAAACAGAGCAAACGGAAGCATCAAACCAAACGCGGCAATCGGCACGTTTCGGTACGTCTTCCGGTACCAGGGCGTCTTCTTGGGTATGGGGAGTCGACTCTGGAGATTCAGCTTGTCCAGCAAACTCTGAATCCAGGCCACCTGGAATACGTCTTTCATGAGCGTTCCTCCTGCGATTTTGGGTAATGGGCTACAGTGCGGATGGCTGCAAGGGTTATGCCACCTTACTCTTTTGAACCATGGAGTCCCGGTGTTTGGATCTATTGGGGGAATAGACAGGTATGATACCAGGCGCTACGGTCTATCACATCCTTCGTGGGAATGTCAGGCGACTTAATTTCCCACTAATGACCATTTGATACTGTTCAATAACGGTAACGCCAGGGTCGAAAGGGCGACCCGGTGCGAATAGTCTGGAGATCCGATAATGACAGATCTGTATCCTCAGGGCATCCGCGTGGGCGGATCGGCACTTCCCGACGGCGTGCTGATGCTAACTCCGATGGCGGCGGCGATTGCCCGGGAAAAACCGGATGGCGGCTTCAGCGTGACTTCTTTCGCTCTGCCCGAGCGCAAGCCGCATCCGGTTGAAAAGGTTCCATTTCTGCGTATTCTGCCCAAGCTGATCGGACAGATGGGACTTGTTGTGCGGGGCTGGAAACCGGGCAAGGGAAGAAAGCCGCCGGTGTGGCTGATTGGCGCCCTAGTTGTGCTCAGCGTCGCGTCGCTTGGCCTGAACGTTGTGATGGCCGGCCTCTCGCCCTTCTGGCACGCGACCGGTTCATCGGTGCTCCAGCTTGGTTTGTTCTTTGCCTTGATCGGCGCCACGCGGGCCTTTCCGCGGGTCGGACGCATCTGGCGGTTCCACGGCGGTGAACACCAGGCGATAGCTGCCTATGAAGCAGGCATGGATCTCACGCCGGACAATGCGTCGACCCGTAGCTTGTACCATCCGCGATGTGGGACGAACCTTGCCACCCTGTCTATTGTGCTCATGGTTCCGGGAATGATCGCCGGTTCATTGATCACCGGATTTCTGGGCTATCTGGTAACAATCGCCGTCCCGTTGCCATCGCTCTGCGTGGCGTTTGAGATCGTGATGCTCGGTCAGACGCGCATTCCGTCAGTCTTGTGGCCCGGCCTGGCGTTCCAGAGGTTGACCGTTGCCCGCCCCGGCGAGCGAGAGTCGGAAGCCGGCATCCTGGCCCTCAAGGCTGCACTGGTTGAGCATGTGAAGGTGCAAGCGGAGCGCGACGCAGCCAGCCAGGGGGTGGTGATTCCGGCACGTGCTGTCGCTCAGATAGGCGCGCACGCTGCCGAGTAGCCGTCGCCGGGCACTTCCTCAGTGAACCAGAGGAAGCAGATTCACCGCGGCCAGAACGAGGATCACAATACCCAGAACCAGAGCGGCCGCCCGCTGCCGTGACCCGGTGAGCTTGACGAGCCAACGCTCAGCGTACTTCCAGCCACGCGTCTGCGGCACCGAGACCAGCAAGCCGATAATCACCAGCAGGACGACTCCACGCACACCGTGAGCGGCGATAATCCAGCCACAGACGATCAGCGCGAGAACGAGCAGAACGAGACGTATGACGACGCTCATTTGGGAGCTTTTCCGCCTGCCGCCGCTCGCACGTCATCGAATTCCTGGCGAAATTCACGCTCGAGCTGCTGCTTCTGTTCCGTCTCCAGGAACGAGGCACGTATACCGTTGATGGCTAGCTGTTGTATCTGGTCGAGATCGAATTCCAGCTCGTCCAGCAGCACCCTGTATTCATTGGTGATGCTGGTGCCAAACATCGGTGGATCATCGGAGTTGAGGGTAACCAGGAGACCTTCTCGCAGGTAACGACCGATGGGGTGCTCCTGCAGTGATGCGACGGCTCCCGTTCTTACGTTGCTGACGGGGCACATATCGACCGGCGTCTGCGTGTCACGGAGATACGCCAGCAGTGCTGGATCGTCGTGTGCGTGGACCCCATGTCCTAGCCGTTCGGCGTCCAGAGCGCGCAGCACGCCCCACATGCTCTCCGCTCCGGCTGCCTCTCCGGCGTGGACCGTACAGCGGAGGCCGGCTTCTTTGACGCGTGAGAACGCGTCGACAAACATCTCGGGCGGGAAATTGGCCTCGTCGCCTCCAATGCCGAAGCCTAACAATCCTCGCCCGACATAGTGGACTGAGATACGGCTGGTTTCCTCTCCATGTTTTCGGCCAAGACGGAGCAAGGTCGCGGGTTGCATAGAGCCTTCAAGGTGGACGTGTATCTCCACTTTGGGGAGACGCTGGGCAATCTGGACTGAATCGCTCGATGCGTCTCGATCGCTCAAAGGCATCGCACCGAACACGTGAGCACGTGACTTCGCTCAGAGCCGTCCAGCGGTAGGGGTAGGTCCATGCGTCGCAGCCTCCAACCCGATGATTATAGACAGGGACCGAATCGCTTAGTCCGCATGAAGCGCGGCAGTATCCCAACATTTTTACGGCGCAATACGCAATAATGAAGAAGATATGGATGCCGACGTTATTCGACACTCGCCGCGACACATCAATCACACGATACTGCGCCGTGTGGAAATTGAGCGAGATATTCTGAACACCCATGATGGTGTGAGCGCCGGTA
>DASVZE010000596.1:0-2068 GCA_036391775.1 Chloroflexota bacterium
CGTCCAAACCTCGGTTAACGGTGTTAACGGCAGGACGAAAAGCGCGGCTTCAGGGGCCGCGCTTTTCGTCCTACGACGCGAGCTCTGTATAGACGATGAGCCGATGATCGTACGTCGAGTGGTCGGGGGTCAGACTGCCAGCACAGGTAATGAGGTTCAGGTGACGTCCGTCGGTGTCTTGAAAGAGCATATCGGGCGAAAGCTGGCTCAAAGCATAGAGCTCGGTAGACACGACCACGAAATGAAGATGGTTGCCATTGGCATCAGTCACATAGACATCGTCGCCCTTCGCGAGCTCATGAAGTTTCGAAAAGCCTGCGAACACATGCGCATCCATGACGGCAGAGCCGGTGTCGCCCGGGATGACGCCGTCTTTATACCAACCGATGTCACTCGTGGTCCCGCTTGGCACGCTCATCTCCCCTTTTTCATTCGTCGACATCGGGATGACGTTGGCATCCAAACCTATCGTCGGGATCGACAGTTCGGTGGGGGCCGCCGGCACCACCTCACCCGACGCCGGTAGTGTTCTAGCAGGAGAGGCTACCACCGCGAGCGGTGCCAAGGGAACACTTTCTCGCACTGCAGGTACCGTCGCAACAACAGAGCTCGACGTCGCAGCACCTTCGGCTTGCGCCGCGGCGCTCGAAGAGCCGTGAATCGAAATGTAAGGAGACAGAATTGCGAGCCCGGCAGTGAAAAAAGAAAATAGGGCGAAAAAATAAGATGTCTTTTGCATGAACGGGAGCATTCTATCTGCCGCGCCGCTCGACTGTCAAAAAACTTCATGAAGACGCTTGCGCGTTCATCTTTTGATATACGAATCGAGAAATCTGTGCGATGACATTCGCAAGGGACGCCTGGTCATTACCTTCGGTCATGACGCAGAGGAAATACGGTTTGCCGGGAGCATAGACGATGCCGCAATCGCTAAGCTCGACATCGGACGGTCCGGTGACGTGCTCGCCGAACTTATGCGCGACCGTCACGGTTGACGGCACGCCTGCGACAAGCCCTGTCGTAAACGTCGATTGGCTCAAGTTTTCCAGTATCTGCTCGGAGTCAGCCCACGCGAGGTCGAGCGTGCCGAGGTACAGAATGCGGAAGAAACGCGAATATTCGAATGCCGTCAGTTTATAGCCTTCCGAGTCAGTAGCATTGGGCCGTGGTATCGACAGATCGTCGTACACGCTGTCGAGCGTCTGCGGATCGATCGCGCTCAGCAGCGTATAGACGGCGCTGTTATCAGAATCCGAAAGTTCTTTTTTTACAAGATACGGGACGGTATACGATTGACCGACCGCAAGTTCAGCCGGCTGTGCAAACGGCAGCTGTGCATTGACCTGCGCGAGGTCCTTCGTATAGACGAGCGGCGTCACAAGGAAGCTTGGTCGTATCTCAGCCTGCTTGTACGCCGCAATGGCGACGACCACCTTCAAGAGGCTCGCCGGATCAAACGGCTCATGCTCGTTGATGCCGGTCCAATGGCCGCTATCGAGCTCGCGCAGATACACCGAGTACCGCGTGAGTGTTCCTTGGGGCTCTGCCGAGACAATGGACTGTATGCCGCTGCGCACATCCGGGAATCCGTCATTGAACTGATCACCCGGGACCGAGATGCCGAGGATAGGATGAAGGAGCGCATAGGGAGAATGCGCGACAAAGATGGGGTGCGCATCAGCGAGCAGGTTCTGATAATAGTTCTTCGTAGCCAGATAGGTTCCGCCGCCGCTTATAACAGCAATGAGGGCGACGCTACCGATAATAATTCTCTTTCCCTTGATCCACTCGACCGTCTTTCTCATGTGTCCACACAGTAGCGTAAAGGCAACGAGTCCGCAAAAAGCATCGCTTTTTGCGGACTCTTCTCAGCCGAGGACCGTCATTGGCCAGCCGGATTCCGGCTGGCCTCGAGTGGCGCGCAGTACACGCACAAGCTGTGCGAAACTCCCGGCAACCGTGTCATAGAACCTTCCGGAGTTGCTCTTTCCTGTCGCCATGAGTCGGACGCCGAGCGTGGCGTAAGCCGCTTGCCCAATCAAACGGAAATACGACGCGCCGACACGCA
>DASVZE010000597.1:0-3924 GCA_036391775.1 Chloroflexota bacterium
AGAGTGGGCGAACTGGCTGGCGCCAATATTGGCTGCTGCCATGTTGGAGGCCACTCCCTGCGAGGCGCCGAAGAAGACACAGGATATAAAGGTGCCCAGCGGCGTGGCCCCGCCCAGAGTTTCAGCCGCCAGCGCGATCCACCCCTGGCCGGCGGACATGTCGCGGTTGAACCCTCCTAGCGGTCCGATCGAGAGGTAGGCACCGCCAATACCGCAGAGCAGCCCGCAGAGCATGATGGCGATGAATTGGGTCAGTTGCACGTTGATACCCACGGTCGCGGCCGCCTCCGGGTTCTCACCGACGGAGCGGATGCGCAGTCCAAGCGGCGTGCGGTAGAGCAGTATATGAGCCAGAGGAACTGTCAGCCAGGCGACATAGGTCAGGAGGCTCTGGTTGCTGAAGGTCGGTCCCAGCACGGGCAGCGAACTGAGTCCCGGGATGCTGACGGCCGGGACGGTCTGGAGGCCCGCCGGCTGATACAGTCCTTCATTGTGGAAAAAGTTGCTGAGCAGGAACACGGTGGTACCGCTGGCCAGGAGATTGATAGCGATGCCGACCACGATGATATCCGCCCGCAGCCAGATGCTGACGGCAAAAAAGATGATCGAGACCACCAGCGCTGCCGCCACGCCACACAACACGCCTGCCAGGCTGTTGTGCAGCTCTCCGGCCGCGACCGCCGCAAAAAAAGCGGAGAAGAGCAGAAGCCCCTCGACCGTGATGTTGAAGACGCCGGCCCGATCGGTAAACAGATACCCGAGTCCCCCCAGGATGAGCACTGTGGCTCCGGCGCCGAACGCCTCGGCGATGAGCTGCGCGTTAAAGACCTGACCGAACACCGCTCAGGTCGTTCCCAGCGCCCGGGCTGCCGCCCGGCGCCGCCGAAGCCAGCCGAAGGAGAGCTGTACCGTGACAAAGAGGATGATCAAGCCCTGAACCACTGTGATGATGTTGTGATTTACGTTCGTGTTGTTCTCCATCAACAGCGCTCCCTCCTCCAGGACCGCATAGAGCAAAGCTGCGACCACCACTCCAACAGGCTCTAGCCGGGCAAGTAGCGCCACCGTTACCCCGGTGAACCCCCACTGGGCGGCAATAAAGCTGGTGCTGTATTGATACGCGTAGCCCATGACCTGAACCGATCCGGCGATTCCGGCCAGGGCACCGCTCAGCAGCATGGTGGTGAGGATGACGCGCGGCACGGCGACGCCGCCGTACTGGGCAAAGGAGGCGTTGGCTCCTATCATGCGAACCTCGTAGCCCAATGGCATACGGTAGAGGATCACGAAGACCAACACCACGCAGATCAGCGCCACCACGAATCCCCAGTGGAATTGCGTGTTGCCGATCAGCGGAAACGTGGCTCGCTGCGGGATGAAATTGGTTGCGTTGCCGCCCCCTGCCAGCGGTCCTCCCGGGCTGACGAAGTAATTGACGATGTCGTAGGCCACGTAGTTGAGCATGATGGTGCTGACCAGCTCGGTCGCTCCCAGATAGGCCCTCAGCCAACCCGCGATTCCGGCCCAGAGAGCTCCACCCACGGCGCCGATCAGGACCAGTACGGGCACCAGCACAATGGCTGGAAGCGGCGCCCAGGCGATAGCCAGCCAGGCAGTGGCCAGACCGCCGATCTGGAGCTGCCCTTCGCCGCCGATATTGAAGATGTTGGCGCGAAACGCGATAGCCGCGCACAGTCCGGTTAGAACCAGTGGGATGGCAAAGAACAGGACGGAAGAAAAGCTCTCCCAGGTGCGAAAGGGCTCGATCAGCAGATTCTCGTACGCGGGGAGCGGGTTCTGACCGGTATAGATGATGATGCCCATGCCGGCCAGCAGGGCAACGCCGACGACCAGTACGGGGCGTAGAGCAGCGATGGCAAGAGTCTTGAATCGCCCACCGGGCGAGGAACTCACAGGTGTCTCGGCAAGCGTGTCGATCACTGCACCGTCCCTTCATCCCCGGCATTCCAGCCGGGTACCCGCGAGCGGGTGGCGGAGAGGGGAGTGTGATGCTCAGTCGTGAGACCGCGCATCGAACCGACATCGCATCGAGACGCACACTGTGCCATTGCTCAGACAGCCCCTCGGATAGACCCTCCCTCTCCCAAGGTTGGAGAGAGGGCTGGGGGGTGAGGGGAATCTCGCTTCACGCCGAGCATGTAGAGCCCGAGCTCCTGCTCGCTCACTGTTCCGCCTTGAAACAGCCCGGTGATCTTTCCCTCATACATCACGGCGATGCGGTCCGACAGCGCCATGATCTCGCTCAGCTCCGCCGAGACCAGAAGCACGGCAGTCCCGCGGTCGCGCTCTGCCACGATGCGCTCGTGGACGGATTGGATGGCGCCGATGTCGACGCCGCGTGTCGGCTGCGAGGCGATAAGCAGCCGTGGCTGAGTCGCAAGCTCACGTGCCACCACCAGTTTCTGCATGTTGCCACCCGACAGCGAAGAGACCGGGAGTCTTGTGTCACGCGTCCTGATATCAAAGCGAGCGACCAGATCCCGGGCATTGCGCGCGATGCGCCGTGGCGAGAGAATCGGCCCTTGCTTGAGCGGAGGAGTATAGTAGCCCGCCATGGCCAGATTGTACTGAATGCTGGCACTGGGGGCAACACCGTGCTTCAGGCGATCTTCCGGGATAAACGCCACTCCTGCCTCGCGAACTGCCCGCGGCGGTCCATTGGTGATGATGCGGCCGGATACCTCAACCGCTCCCGCCGAGGCCTTGCGCAGCCCGGTAAGAACCTCTACCAGCTCAGTTTGTCCGTTGCCCTCGACTCCGGCGATACCGACAATCTCTCCCGCGTGAACATCCAGGTTCACGCCGCGCAGGACCTCGATGCCGTGCTCGTCGCAGCCGCGCAAACCGCGCGCGCTCAATATGACAGCTCCCGGCTTCGACGGCGAACGGTGAACGGTTGGGAGAACGTCGCGGCCGATCATCATGCGCGCCAGCTCTGCCGGAGAGGTATCGCCAGTCTGCACGGTGCCGACGGCACGTCCCTGGCGCATCACCGTGACGTGGCGGGACACCTCCATGACCTCGCGCAGCTTGTGACTGATAAAGATGACCGTCATGCCGTCCGCGACCAGACCGCCGAGTATGCGAAACAGCTCATCGGTTTCCTGTGGCGTGAGGACTGCCGTCGGCTCGTCAAGAATCAGGACGCTGACTCCTCGGGCGAGCGCTTTGAGAATCTCCACGCGCTGGCGAAGACCAACCGACAGGGTCCCCACGATGGTGCTGGGGTCGACGCGTAGACCGTACTGTTCGGAGAGCTTCACGGTGAGGGCGCGGGCGGCATCACGATCTATCAGCCCGGCGCGAGTAGGCTCCATGCCGAGCACGATGTTCTCCGCCACACTCAGGGACGGCAGCAGCATGAAGTGCTGGTGGACCATGCCAATGCCGTGCGCGATGGCGTCGTGTGGGCTCGAGATGGTTACCGGCCGGCCATCGAGGTCGATACTTCCCTCATCCGGCTGGTACAGGCCAAATAAGATCTTCATCAAGGTGGTCTTACCTGCCCCGTTCTCACCGACGAGGGCGTGCACCTCGGCCGGCAGGACCGCAAGATCGACCCGGTCGTTGGCAACCAACGACCCGAAGCGCTTGGTGATGCCGTGCATCTGGACCCTGTACATGCCAGCCACCCTATGGAGCCCTGCTTCTCCCGCCGGGAGAAGCAGGGAGACGCAAGGAAGGGTTACTTGAACTCGGACTTGACGTGGATCTTTCCGCTGGCGACCTTTGCGGCAAGCGCGTTCAAGCGTCTGTACATCGACGTCGGGATGATGGCATTGGTGTACTTATCGCGTGTCAGAGTGACTCCCTGGTTACTCAATCCGTAGAAGTAGGTGTGGCGGGTGGTGAGCCTGCCCTTCATGAACAACTTGATGGAGTCAAAGAGCGAGTTGTCGACAC
>DASVZE010000598.1:0-1845 GCA_036391775.1 Chloroflexota bacterium
CTGGTGTGTACACGCAGCGATAACCCATCGCACACAGGCTTAGGAACGCGAGATGCTCCTCCGCAGTGGGGACGATCGACCCGCGGCCGAACCTCTCGTCGAATCCCGGCCACGTGTTGAACGCCGCATGGCGAAATGCCATGCAACTGCCGCTACCCACGCCGCCAAATGCTGTGATCGGCAACCAGTCAGGGGTAGACCGGTCCACCACCATCCTGTGTGCGGAGCTCTCAACCAGAGTCGTTCCGGGAAGTTGGTAGTCACCGGCGACGACCATCACACTC
This sequence comes from Chloroflexota bacterium, assembly GCA_036391775.1. GTDB lineage: Bacteria > Chloroflexota > UBA5177 > UBA5177 > UBA5177 > DASVZE01. The sequence goes on from DASVZE010000598.1 coordinate 285, forward strand.
GGATCCTCGAACTCTCTGGCCAGTGCGGCGAGCCAGTCCTCGCGAGGAATAGCATCGTCGTCAATGTAGGCCACTATGTCCGATGTCGCGTGGCGCGCACCTGCGTTTCTAGCTCGGCTCAATCCAGGTTGGGGTACATAGAGGTAATCAGCGCCGAAGTCGCGAGCCACTTGAGCGGTCGAATCAGTCGAACCGTTATCGACGACTAGGACTGTGAAGTTGTGATAATCGAGCCTCGAAATGTGCTGCAGGCATCGGCGGAGAAGAGCAGCCCTGTTGCGTGTGCACACGATCACTGTAGCTGAAGGCTGCTGACTCAAAAATCACTCCCCATGCCGAAGAGAAACGACCACTCCGGCCCCTTTTCCCATCTCGGTACATTCTAATGTAGTGCAGAAGCGCCGAAAACAGCGTTTCTGACGCAGTTCCGCATAAAGCAGTTCCATCTCCCGAAAGATGAACATCGTTGTTCGGAACTTGCGGCGCTTTGGGTGACGACGTGCCGAGGGGAACACGCGGAATCCTTCCACAGGATGCAGGGCAACCGCGCAACTCGCACACGCCTTCTATCGATTGTTACGCCGGAGGGATTCCTATGCTCAAAGAGCTGCTTGGCCGGTGGCCAGTCGTGAAGCAGATTCAGAACCGCGATATCAGAGCTACTGGTGAAACGGCATGGAGCGACCAAACACATAACCTGCAGGCGCGCCACGTAGGTGCGGAGGTCACTCCCTCCATCTGCCCTTACTGCGGCGTGGGCTGCGGGCAAGTGGTCTATCACCGCAACAACGAACTGATCAATATCGAAGGCGACCCGCAGTCGCCCATCTCACGGGGCCACCTCTGCCCGAAGGGTGCAAACACTTTCCAGCTTCACACGCATTCGGGCCGGCTGATGACGGTGAAGTACCGGAAGCCATTTGGAACGAAGTGGGAGGATATCCCACTCGAGAATGCCATGCAGATGGTTGCCGACCGCGTGTGGAACACCCGCGAGCGTAGTTTCCAGGAGAAGAAAGACGACCTTTGGGTGATGCAGACAACAGCAATGGCACACCTTGGTGGCGCAACGCTCGACAACGAAGAAAACTATTTGATCAAGAAACTCTTCGCGGGAGGTCTGGGCATGGTTTGCGTCAGCAACCAAGCCCGTATATGACACAGCTCCACGGTGCCCGGTCTGGGCACCTCATTCGGACGCGGCGGCGCCACCACAGCTCAGCAGGATCTTGCTCGCGCGGACGCCATCCTCATCATGGGATCGACGATGGCGGAGAATCACCCCGTCGGTTTTCAGTGGGTCATTGAAGCCCGCGAAAAGAACGGGGCCAAGATCATTCACGTCGATCCGCGCTTCACCCGCACCTCGGCAATGGCCGACATCTGGGTCCCCCTCCGCGCCGGAAGCGACATCATCTTCCTGGGCGCGATGATCAACTACGTCCTGACCAACGATCGCTGGTTCAAGGATTACGTTGTTCATTACACGAATGCGTCTTTCCTCCTCCGCGAGGATTTCCGCGATACCGAAGACCTCGACGGCGTCTTCTCCGGCTGGGAC
>DASVZE010000599.1:0-3685 GCA_036391775.1 Chloroflexota bacterium
TACGTTCGGGAGGTCGTGCGCCACATCAACAACTGGCGGAAAGAAGCGGGATTCAACGTCGAAGAGCGCGTCGAAATCGAGTACGAGGCGAGCTCCGAGCTGGCCGCGGCAATTTCGGAGCACCGTGAGTATATTGCGCAAGAGACACTTGCTCACACACTTCGTGAGGTAACGACCGAGGGGCACGGGTTCCATGCACATGTATCCTTTTCGGGCGAGACACTTGTTGTGAGTCTGCGACATGCCGCACCTTTAGGACGTCTCTAGAGTGTCCTGGTCCTTCTTCACATACGCCGGCCACGGGTATAAATCAAGTGGAATGAAACGTCGCGTTAGCCCACCTGTCGTCGCTTCTGCGCTGTCGGGTTTCGTCGTCGGCGTATTCTTTACTCTGATTGCGACTGGCCTGATAGTTCCGGCCAATAGCTCTTCCGGTACTGGTCAACCGTTGCCGCCGGTCAGAAATCTGGCGGAAAGTCAGGCCTACCAACGCGTACACAAGCTTGTCGTTCGCCGCCTTGGCCCTGCGTACCCCGATCCCAAACAGAACCGCCTCCTGTATCTCTACGTGACGCCCGCAGAGCAGCCGTCGACTCTTTCCTTGACCACAGTGAAGAATGCGCACTATCGCTCCGTTTACATCACCTACCGCGTCAACGAACATCCGCTCGGCAAGAGCTGGAGACTACGTGCCGCAAAAGCCGATGCTTTCAGTGTCATGCAGGCGTTGTACACAGCGAATCTGGGAATATATAACGTCTGGATGTTCGGCAAGTTTCCGGAGCCACATAACGGTAAGATCCAGGATGCTACGGTCCTCATTGCGTACATGGACCACCGTGTCGCTACGACTATTCCCTGGCGGTCCTGGGGGCGCGAGGACGAAGAGCGACTGTGGAATCGACTGCCCACGAAGTGGCTGTATCCGCCGTTCGCTTAACTTTGCATAAAGACTATCTTTGTGGAAAGCTTATGCAGCAAAGATCGGTTTTTCCACAAAGACGTCGCTTTTGTCCACAAAGCCTAATCGTTCCCGTACAGCATGCTCCGGATGGCGAGGACGTCGTTCCTCAATTGATGGTCTTCCTGCACTGCCGCGCTGATCTTGTCCCAACCGTGCATGACCGTCGTGTGGTCTCGCCCGCCCAATAACTGCCCAATCTGTTCCAGGGAAGCGCTGGTCTCTTCGCGCACCAGATACATGGCGATCTGCCGGGGAACTACGATGGATTTGTCGCGACTCTTGCCCGTCATGTCGTCCATTGAGAGTCCAGAGTATTTCGCCACCGTCGCGATGATGCCCTGGGGAGTAAGTTGAGAGCGTTTGGGCCCACTCAAGCTGTCGAGTGCAGCCGCGGCAAGGTCGACGCTCAACTGTCTTTCGTTAAGTGACGCATACGCCACGATCCGATTAAGGCTACCCTCCAGCTCGCGAATGTTGCTCGGCACTCGTCTCGCAAGATACTGAATCACATCCGGCGGCACGGGTAGATCTTGTAGCTCCGCCTTCGAGCGGAGAATCGCGATGCGAGTCTCCAGATCCGGCGGTTGAATATCGGCGATCAATCCCCATTCGAACCGAGATCGCAAGCGATCCTCCAAGGGATTGAGAGCCTTTGGCGGGCTATCCGATGAGATCACAATCTGTTTGGCACTGTTGTATAGGTCATTGAAGGTGTGGAAGAACTCTTCCTGCGTGCTTTCTTTTCCCGCGATAAACTGTATGTCGTCTATCAAGAGCACATCGACATGTCGGTAATGATCGCGAAACTCGTCGGTTTTCGACTCCCTGATAGCCTTGATCAGCTCGTTGGTAAATCGTTCCGACGTGGTGTACACCACCCGAAAGTCGGGATAGCCGTGGGTCACAGTGTGTCCCACAGCGTGCAAGAGGTGTGTCTTCCCGAGTCCCACACCTCCGTAAATAAAGAGCGGATTGTATGTCTGTCCTGGCCGATCTGCAACCGCGCCCGCCGCGGCGTGTGCGAATCGGTTACTTCCGCCCACGATGTAATCGTCGAATGTGTAGCGCGGGTTAAGACCGTTGCGGTGGCCATCGAAGAAGGCGCCGGTTGCGCCGGGAGCTCGTGCGCGGCGGCGTCCGCTCGCCCGATCATCAAGCTCGCTCATGACGCGGAACCGCACATCCAGTCCGGGCCGGCCCACTTCCACCAGGGTTCGGCGGATTACCGGTGACAGCCGCTGTTCCAACCATTCACGCGTATACGTCGTGGGCACCCCTACCCACAAGAGACCCTCGTCCAGCTCGACTCCCCGGGTGGGTCGCAACCATGTGTCGAAGTTGGCCGGCGCCATATTGGACTGTAAGTGCGACAGGACGGAACGCCAGACTGTCTGAGCTTCCAAAGCAGCACTCCACCACGAAATGCGTGCCGGTCTCCGCTTGGCACGACGTGGTCTGATCGTAACAAAGAGACTCCGACCGGGCAATGCGCACTATTGTGTCAAATTCCGACAATTTCTTGCTGCCAACACTACATGTGGGACTGGCAGCGAGGGTACCGGCTTTATGTAGCTAGAACGAGTGCGCTGAGTGTCTCCAATTTCGAAACGCAGTTTCTATCCAGTAGTATTATTCCGGTCAGAACTGTCTATAAGGGCGCTTTCTCGATTATGGTTTGAAGGCGAGCCATCGCAGACTCAAGGTCTGGAGGAAGAGGCGAGGTCAATGTCAATCTTTCTCCCGATTCCGGTAACGTCAGGGAAAGCTGGTAAGCGTGCAAGAACTGGCGGTCCAGACCCGGGATAGTGGGACCTCCATATGTCGTGTCTCCCGCTATGGCGTGTCCGATGGAGGCGAGGTGTACCCTGATCTGGTGTGTTCTACCGGTATGGAGTCTGGCCTCCAGGAGCGTATAGCCGGCAAAACGTTTCAACGTAACATACGTCGTTTCGGCCGGGCGCGCCGTGGCCCCGAATACTGCCATTCTGTTGCGGACGCGAATATCGCGGCCGATAGGAGCGCGGATAGTCGCTGCATCCGGGTGCGGTTGATCGCCGACCAGTGCCAGATAGCGTCGATCCAGTGACCTCTCGCTAATTTGCTTCTGCAATGCGCGGTGAGTCGCGGAGTTGAGTGCGATGACGATCAGTCCCGAGGTGTCCTTGTCCAATCGATGAACGATACCGGGGCGCTCGGTAGAGCCCCCGGTTTCCATGTGTGGGAATCGGGCCATGAGTGCATTGGATAAGGTGCCTCGCTCGTGGCCAGGGGCCGGGTGGACCACCAGGCCGGCCGGCTTATCGATCACCGCCAGGTCGCCGTCCTGATAAACCACCTCTAGATCGATATCCTCCGGTTCAGCACGGAGTGATGCCGGAGGTTGTCGAGTTACTATTATTTGATCTCCTCGCTTTAGACGATGAGACGGTTTGACCGTGCTTCCATTCACCGCGACCAGGCCCGACTCGATGAGACGCCGTAAAACGGCTCTAGAAAGCTCTGGAACGCGACGCGCGAGAGTTGCATCCAGCCGCCCCTCGTCGTGGCTGGACTCAACGATGAAGATCTCACGCCGGCTCACGATGTCGCGTTGGATGAGGAAGTCGGAGTAAGAATCGACGCAATGATCAGTAACATCACGCCTACTACAACGGCACTGTCAGCCAGGTTAAACACGGGCCACCATCGGAGATCGATAAAGTCCACCACATAGCCCAGCCG
>DASVZE010000600.1:0-9675 GCA_036391775.1 Chloroflexota bacterium
CGCGTGATGTCGCGTTAATCAATTTACCCGACTGTCAACTTCCAGTCGGGTAGCGGGCAACGTTTCTGAAACGCGGCTCGAGTAGCCTAATCACTAACCGGATCTCCCGGAAAGTGAATGAGGCGAATCATGCTCGCAGGAGTTGCAGTATGCTTGGTCTTCCACTCCGCTTCAATGGTTATCTCGCGCCATGTCACGGACACGTTTGCGAGCTGCACAGCAGTCTCTGCACACCTTCGTAGACCATGTCGTCGCGCAGCCCACAATCAGGTGCTTTCCTGGCTATCACATACCGGGGCAGACAGATGGACGCGACCTATTTAAAGTGCTCGACCCCGGAACTGATTCCTCCCAAGCTCGTTGCTGAGTCGAAACGCCTGTTCATGCGTGCTGCGCTTTACAAAGAGCTCAATGCGCCCCTCGGCTGATTTGCGCTTCGTGATCTGCTGCTATCTACAGAATCCTCTCTGGCTGGATCCACGACGTATGGGCGGACCCTGGAGCGTCGGTTGAGGTTGCTGGTCAGAGAGCGCACCGGTCAGGCAACAGACATGAGGTCGGCCATCAATGGGTCGGCCAAGAGCGCAATAGGACAACCAGTGCGATACGAGACATTGATTCGGCGCGCGACTCTGATGCTGCACGAGATTGAAAAACTCGAATTTCGTCTCTTGACAAATCTTGAAAAACGGCTATAGTGGCCACAGATAGAGCGGCAAGGAGGTACAGACGTTGCAGAGTTGCTCATGTGGAGCGCCTCGTAAGATGTATTGGATTTGGCGTGACGGCGCGGGAGCACTGCATGCGTCCGGCTTCGCACCTAGCTCAGGTTTTGTCCGCAGCGTCATTGCGGTTACAGCGCGGGATGCCTTGATCCCCATCTCCGGCGGCACTCCCAAACACGATGTAACGGATGCCGCGGCTCCAGCCGTCGTGTGGTCCGGACGGTGCGCGGAGCTGTCTGCTACCGCCTAGCCCACTCGCCTGTTGATTGAGTGGGCTAGAAGCAGCAGTGATGCCTGCTGCTCGGGCTGAAGACGGCGAGCGACCTTATAGAGGTCAAAGGCGGTCTCATCGCGCGCTGTAGGCACGGCCTCGAGATATTCTCCGGCCTGCTCGCGCACGCCCGCGGGTATAGACGTCTGCTCCCGGCCGTTGGAAAAGATAGTACGATCTGTCTGAAGTCGCGTTGCGACGCGAACCAGTAGCTCACTGAGCGAGACGTCGAGTGCGTCTGCCAGCAAACACAGCGTATGGGACGATGGGTCTTTCTCGCCCCGTTCGATCTCTCCCAGAAAAACGGGGGAAACTCCCGCTCGCTCCGCCAGACCTCGTCGGGAAAGCTGTTTCCACTGTCGATATCGCCGGATGACGTGGCCCCAGGCGTGGAGCACGTCGGATTCCGAGTTCAGACGCTCGACCTCAACCATGGTGACTGGCACCTATAATACTCACGCTCCATCCCCCACCAGTTTCAGATCATCCTACGCTGCTATCTGGAGTGCGTCAACGTGAGTGTGCCCGTATTCATCGATGCGGCCTATGCGGCCGAGCTCCTACACATCTCGCCCGATGCGGCGGCAGACTTGATTCGTGAGCGTGGATTTCGTACGTATGGCGGGCCGTCCAGCAACCCATTCGTCCGCAGCGCGGACATTCTGGCGCTGATCGATGAGATTGGCGTCAAGGATGAAGAAGCTTCCGGCAGCAAGCGTTTGAAGAGTGGATCCAGTCGTGTTCAGACCCGTCTCACTGCTGATGCACGTTGGGTCGATGTCGAGGAAGACGATATTCGAAGCTGGCTCTCGCGAGCTGACAGCGCTCGAAAGCGGGCAGCTCGAACTGCCGCGGAGAACGCAATGAGTAAGCTTAGCTTAATTCTCGCTTTACTTGATCAGGACCGTGGGTAAGTCACCGCGAGCCGGCCTGAGCGTGCGCCAGCGCGTTCATGAAGCCATCGACATCGGCTTCAGTGTTGTAGAAGTGCGGAGACACCCGGATTAGGCCGGGACGGTAGTCCACGGTATAGCCCAGATCGGACAACGCCGCTACCGTTTCCTGAGGGCGCTCCACGCGAAGCATCACAATTCCCGCTCTTTGCGTGGATTCCGCTGGCGACACAATCTCGTGCCCGGCGGCACGTGCTTTATCTACAATGCGCTGTGTAAGACGCTGGATTCGGTGAAAAATTCGTGCGGGGTCAGCTTCCATGACCATATCCATGCCCGCGACTCCTGCGTAGGCGGTGGGTACAGAGGGAGTACCAAGCTCGAGCCGGTCCGCTGTAGCCGGCCATGAGAGACGCTCGGAATCAAAAGCGAACTGGTCGGCCGATGAAAACCAGCCGGTAACCGTAGGCTCCAGGTTCGCAATCAAATCCTCCCGCACGTAGATAAAGGTGAGTCCTGGGCCACCCAATAGCCACTTCAAAGTTCCGCCCAGATAGAAGTCCACGTCCATTGCCTTCACGTCGACCGGTAACACGCCGACTGCGTGGTATCCATCGACCAATATTTTCGAGCCTCTGGAGTGCGCCAGATCGGCTAGCTCTCGCACGGGCTGAATGGCGCCGCTCGCATAGAAAACGTGGGAGGTCGCGATGAGCGACACGTCTGAGTCGACGAGAGAATCGTATATTTCCAGAGGAACATCTATTCTATTCGTCGAGCGAGCGTACCTGACGTCGACTCCCTGGTGTTTCCTGGCCAGCCACTGGTAGGGAATCGTGGGGAAATCGAGGTTGGCGCAAACCACTGCCGAACGCTTACCGTAATCGACCGTGCTGGCCACTGAGGAGAGTGCGGAGGAGATTGAGTGACTGATCGTAACCTCATGCTCTGCTGCTCCAATGAGTCGAGCAAAACGCTGCTTGGCCGCGTCCAGACGGGGAAGCCATAGCTTCCACCAGGCAGGAGCGCCGTACCTCGACCAATCGTCTTGGTACTCTTGCAACGCGGCAAAAACGCGCCGGCTAGGCGGACCAAGCGAGCAACTATTTAGGTAGACCGTGTTCTCGAATATGGGGAATTCGTTCCGGTACTGTGCCGCTTCCCTCTCGTCGAGTACCTGTGTAGCGGGCGCTGACATACCGTCTCCTCCCGCAACCAGCATATCAACGTCCTGCGGCGCGGTAGAGTGATATATGGATGATGTAGTAGCAGTCGTGTCGGATCTCATGTCTCGGTCGCGTATTTCAGCGGTTTCTCGTCGGACCGGTCGGAGCGTGCGGTATGTGACGAGCCTTGAGGCCGCGAGAGGAGTGGACCGTCCCCGGCTTGTACTGGTGGACCTCGATGCTCGCGTCGATATTCCGGCAATCATAGAGGCGCTCAAGAGGGAGACCACGGGTCAGGTTGTTGCGTTCGGCCCTCACCTCGATGCGGACAAGCTGAAGGCGGCGCGCGCGGCGGGAGCGAATCGGGTGCTGGCGCGCTCCAAGTTTGTGGCAAATCTACCGGCAATCCTCTCGCCTGACGGTTATGTATCCGAGGATCTGGCGGCACGGTGAGCGTGTGGGAAACGCAACAGTACCGTGTCTCCCGCTGGCTCGGACGGGTCGTAACACGGTCAGCAGCGATTGCGACGTTTGGCCGAATGCCCCCCTTTGTCTCCACATCTGCCATTGTCGAGCGTGACGGATCGCTCTTAGTTGTTGTCGACCCAATTCTTCAGGAGCCCGTTCTGCCGGGCGGCCATCTCAAGTGGAAGGAAACCCCCGAGCAGGGCCTTCAGCGCGAAGTAGAAGAGGAAACGGGCTTCCTTGTCGAGCCGGAGTCGATCGTGGGTGTTTTCGCCGGATTAGAGTGGGCGGGCGAAGACGGCATCGTTCGTATCGTCTATCAGGCGTGCATCAGAGGCGGCAGTCTTCGCTCATCTCATGAAGGTGAAGCGGTCTGGGTCCTTCCACACGAAGTCGCGCGATCAGACAGCCGGGACGCCCAGATCATTGCACGCTGGCTGGCCGACTTTAGTAACAGGAGGGTTTAGGGTGCAACATGCTGCAGCCCATACCTTTGAACACATCACTGCCGTAGGCCAATATGGCAAGTGGCGATGGCCGTGGCATGCCGGCGATCAGCATGAACTTGCTGCTGAACCGTCCCTAGCAAGGCGGGCTGCCATGTGCTACCCGCAGCACGAAGTAGCTCGATCGTTTGCCGGCGCCTCGTTTCGAACTGCTGCTCCAGAGCATCCGCATTTGTCAGGTCGTCCGGGACCGGAACCGAAAGTAGCTGCGCGTATTGCGTCTGAAATCGTAGCTCGTCAGTGTTCATGTGCTGCAGAAGTTGCTCGACCGTTCGGCCGCCGATCTCGGTGCACCTCTCCACAGGAGAAAGGTCACCTAGCTGAGTGCGCACTTGCCCCAGCGTGTAGTGTAGCTCCGTTATCAGAAACTGCTCCTGGGATATGTACTCAGGACTCGATCGATCCATATACACTCCTTTCCGGCATACACCTATGCGGTTGATGACCTATAACATATGGAACTATTCGCAGCAGTGGGCGCAGCGCCGCCCGCTCATCGCCCAACTGATCAAGGAGCAAAATCCAGATGTGGTGGCATTGCAAGAAACGCGGCACGATTTTCGCTACGAACGAGGTCGCGGCCAGGGGGAGCAGCTAGCTGACCTGACTGGTTATCACGCTACCTCCATCGTGGCCCAGGTATATGTACCGCTTCCCCGCGTGGATGAAGGGCTTACGGTCTTGACCCGACAACCACCTGAAGACGTGGTGTCCAGGGAGCTGACTCTGCTCAAGCATGAAAGACACGACGAGAATCACCGCGCGTGCCTGGGTGTGAAACTGGACGGTGAAAACGGGCCGGTCTTCGTGTTTGACGCGCACTTCTCGCTGAGTCCGGTTGCCAGACTATCCAACGCTCGTGAAGCAGCAGCATTTATACAGGAAGTGGCGCGGGATCGGCCGGCATTCCTCATGGGCGACTTGAATGCCGAGCCACATGAAGAATCGATTGCAAGTCTGCTGGGGGGGGATGATTTGTTTCTCGATTGCTGGACCGCGCTGCACGAGGACGACCCAGGGTACACATACGCCAGTTTCGGGGCGGTGCGCCGCATTGACTATGTCCTCGCCCGCAATCTTTCCGGGTTACCTCATGACGCACATGTAGTCGGTGGCAAGGCGCATGACGGTGTCTTTCCATCGGACCATATGGCGATTGTGCTTGATGTTCTTGTTTAGGGCGCTATGGTAAGAAAGAGCCTTTTTCGCGAGTCTGCCCGTCACGAGGGGGCGGGCAGCGGTGATTATCGCCACGGGGAGGGAAATTGATGAGTACAGCAACCCGGTTACCTCATTGGGACATGACAACTGTCTATCCCAGTCTCGAATCCCCTGAATTCGTGAATGCATTCCGCTCCATCGTCGATCGGATTGATGCAGTTACCGCGTTCTTTGACGAACGCGGCATCGACCGGCAGGATGCGAGTCAGGTGGATGAAACGTCGGTTTCCTCGTTCGAGACGGCAACGAGCGAGCTCGCCGCTCTGGTAGAAGATCTGAATACCGTATACGTCTATGTAAGCTGCTTTGTGTCGACCGACTCGCGGGACGACACCGCGCAGGCTCGGCTCAGCGAGCTTCAACAGCACTTTGTTCGGGTGACTCTTCTCGACACGCGTTTTACGGCCTGGATCGGATCACTTAACAGTGACGCGCTGATCACTCGTTCAGATGTGGCCCGCCAGCTTGCCTATATAGTTCGGAGAGCCCGAATCGAAGCCGCGCACATGATGTCGCCCGCAGAGGAGTCACTCTCGGCGGAGCTCAATCTCTCCGCCGGAACTGCATGGAGCAAACTGCACGGTAACCTCTCCTCGCAGCTGGCAGTGAACGTGCGCACCGAAGACGGCGACGACACCAGACCAATGAGCGTCGTGCGCAATATGGCATACGACTCCGACCGAGAAGTCCGCCGGGCCGCGTATGACGCAGAGGTATCGACCTGGAAAGACAATGCTCTGCCATTGGCCGCCGCGCTGAACAGTATCAAGGGGCAGACCAACACGCTTGCGCGCCGACGAGGATGGGGCACGGCGCTCGATGTTGCGCTGTTCGAGAATCGCATCGATCGCCAGACGCTGGACACTATGCTCGCCGCCGCGCGAGAATCGTTTCCCGATTTCCGCCGCTATCTCAGAGCAAAGGCTGGTGCTCTGGGTCTTGAACGGCTCGCATGGTATGACCTTTTTGCGCCAGTCAACGCCGATACGCGCAGCTGGGAGTTTGAAGAGGCTCGTGACTTCCTGCTCGATCAATTTGGAAGCTATTCGGATCGACTGCGACGTTTCGCGTCCCGCGCGTTCGAGGAACGCTGGATAGACGCCGAGCCGCGTCCAGGCAAGCGTGACGGCGCGTATTGCGTCTCGCTTCGAGGGGAAGAATCGCGTGTGCTGGCTAACTTCCGGCCTACGTACGACGGTATGAGCACCCTGGCACACGAGCTAGGTCATGGATACCACAACTTCAACCTCGCAAACCAACCTTTTCTCCTGCGCACTGCTCCCATGACACTGGCAGAGACAGCCAGCATCTTCTGCGAGACTATTGTCCGCGAGGCTGCACTGCAGCGGGCGGGCCGAGAGGAGCAGATCTCCATTCTCGAGGCCTCGATTCAAAGTAACTGCCAGGTAGTAGTCGACATAGTAAGTCGCTTTCTCTTTGAGCAAGAGGTGTGCGAGCGCCGGCAACAGCGAGAGCTGTCCGTGGATGAGCTCAACGAGATCATGCTTCGGTCGCAGCGCCAGACATACGGGGACGGATTGAACGAGTCTGTCCTTCACCCCTACATGTGGGCTGTCAAAGGCCATTATTACAGCGTAGCGAGACCGTTTTACAACTTCCCGTATATGTTTGGACTACTTTTTGGTCTGGGACTATATGCTCGATACCGGCAAGATCCAGACGAATTTCGCCGTAGTTACGACGAGCTTTTGTCGTCGACCGGAACAGCCGATGTGGCCGAGCTGACCGGGAGATTTGGGATTGATGTCACGACGCCGGACTTCTGGCAAGCCAGCTTGGATATTATTCGGCATGACATCGAACGCTTCGAGCAGCTCATTTCCAGGAATAATGATTAGCATGGAAGCCGGCGAATGGGATGAAACAGTTGATCTAGACCCGCAACGTTTCGTGGCGCTCCATTTTCGGCGCCGCTGGCCTGCATATACGGTGGAATGGTCGCTCAAACAACGCGTGGGCGAATCCGATTTTCCTCTTGCAAGCGGTGCACGCGAAGAGGTGCCGGCTGACGGGGAAAATGCCGACGGAATCTGGCAGCGGCTGAAGGAAAGCGCTATACGAGATGCGCACCAAGCAGCAGATTCATCGGCTCCCGCAGAGTCGCAGCATGCCCGCAGTTCCTCCTGGCTTTCTCGCCTCTTGCGGCGAGATTAGCATCTAGCTTTCAGTCGTCTCGTCGTCGCTCCATCCGAACCAGGTGGTGTGTCGAGCTGCGTCTCGATTGCGTGGTGACCTGGGAATCGGATCGGGGAATCCCACATAGACAAATGCAAGTATATGGGCGGCATCCGGCAGACCGAGATGGCATTTCACCAGAGGGTCGTACGCCGCCGGACCCGTGCGCCACATAGCGCCCAAGCCGACAGCCTCTGCAGCCACCAGCATGTTCTGTACGGCTGCCGCCGTCGCCGCGATCTCCTCGATTTCGACTACCTTGGGCTCGACCGATGGAACGGCTGCCACGACTATGAGAACCGGCGCGCGCAACGGTTTTTTGCGCTCGCGTTCGATGATCTGTTGCGCTTCGGGCCCTGCCACGTCATGCAGTTTGGCTGCCTCCGCCTGAGCCATGACCTCGCCCAACGCTTGGCGCGCGGTACCCGCGAGCACGATAAAGCGCCATGGCTCGGTCCGGTAGTGATTGGGCGCCCAGGCACCGGCCTGGATGATTTCTTCGATCAGCTCACGTGGCGGCCGCTCCGGTTTCACTCGTCCTGTGCTTGAGCGGGCATGCAGAGCCCTCACTGTTGCGTGAGTGTCGTCGGTTATCGTCATATCTTCCCCCGTCTGATGCAATATGCGCACCACGGAGAGCTATCTTGAGTCACGTGCGCATTGATCGCAGCACCACGACTCGCGTCGTTTCTTAGGTACAGGTGGTCGCAACATTATGGCGGTCGCCGCAAGGCAGTACGCTCTCCACAGAATCAGCAACGTTCGGCGGGGTGAATTGAAAGTAGTCCGGTATCCAGATGCGCGGCAGCACTCAAAACCGAATGTGGTGCCAGTCGCTTGATGCCGGGCGGTTTGACGTTCCTGGGGGGCCCGCGTAACCTGGTAGCGACCTCAATGCCCATGAACGCCACTGAGATGGTGCCAATTGACAGAGACAACTGAGGTAATCGAGTCAGCCACCGAACCGGCGACCCAGTTTCTCGCCTTTCTGATTGCTGACGTCCGAGGGTACACCAGCTTCACAGTCGAGCATGGAACACCGGCGGGGGCTCGCTTGGCAAAGAAGTTCGCTGAGCTTGCTCGCCAGTCGGTAGCCGCACGAGGAGGTGAGGTAATCGAACTGCGCGGTGACGAGGCGCTCGCAATCTTCGCTGATCCGCGTCAGGCGCTCTACGCGGCAGCTGAGATGCAAAAGCGTTTTCAGGCGGAGATGGAGTTGGATCCGTCCCTGCCCTTGAAAGTCGGCATTGGAGTGGACGCGGGAGATGTCGTGCCGGTAGAGGGCGGCTACCGCGGGTTAGCTCTCAACCTGGCCGCGAGGCTCTGCAGTTTGGCCAGAGCGGGTGAAGTCTACAGCACCGAAGGAATCGTGCAACTGGCGGACAAGCTGGATGGCTACGTCTACGTTGAACGCGGCCGTGTGGCACTCAAAGGTTTCTCGGATCTCGTGCGTGTGATCCAGGTTCTTGCGGAGAACGACTTGCCGGCGGGTTTCCCGCCCCTCGTGTCGCTTGTAGCTAAGCCGAGCAACCTTCCCTTACAATCGACACCCTTTGTCGGACGCGAAAAGGAGGTCGAGGAGGTCTCGGGGATGCTGCGCCGTGATGATGTGCGACTGCTGACGTTAACCGGTACTGGTGGGACCGGCAAGACCAGGCTGGCACTGCAGGCGGCATCCGCGGTACTGGATGATTTTGAGCGCGGAGTCTTCTTTGTTTCGCTCGCTTCACTTGTCGATCCCGATCTTCTCCCGTCCTCGATTGCCGGAACCTTGCGAGTGAAAGAGGTGGCCGGGCAACAGCTGATGGAGACTCTGAAGGAATTCTTGAAAGATCGCCAGATGCTCCTGGTACTCGACAATTTCGAGCACCTGCTTGACGGGGTGCAGGTCGTGGCGGAGCTCTTGTCAGCGTGCCCTGTGCTCACGGTACTAGCGACCAGCCGCGCTCCCCTCCACCTCACGGGGGAGCACGATTACGCCGTACCTCCCCTCACTGTTCCTGATTTGAAGCACCTACCAGGGCTGGACGACCTTCTCATTTACGTCTCGGTGGCACTGTTCGTCCAGCGAGCCCGATCCGCGAAAAGCGACTTTGTGCTGACTCAGGAAACGGCCCGGCCAGTCGCGGAGATCTGTGCCAGTGTCGACGGACTACCTCTGGCGATTGAGCTAGCAGCTGCTCGTATCAAAGTTTTTCCACCGGCGCTGTTGCTGCGCCGGCTGTCGAAGCG
>DASVZE010000601.1:0-2113 GCA_036391775.1 Chloroflexota bacterium
TGGCTCCGGCGATATTCGAGACAAAGACGACGCTCCAAAGCCGCGCTGTATTGGCCACGTGCTTCCGCTCGCGCAGTATCAAAGCCACCGGGAACAGGGTGTTTTCGGTGAAGAGCTGGGCGCGACCGATGATGACGGCCACAAATCCAAGTGGATAGAACAGAAGCGAGATGAACTCCTGCCAGGGTCCGGTTCCGATGATGCTTTGGACGGTAGCCACCGCGAGTCCCGTCAGCCCCATTCCCATTCCGCCGGCCACACCGGAAAAGGCAAGAGCGCGCGACGAGCGACGAAGTTCGTCCGATGCGTTCTCGACAACCTTGTCAAAAATCTCGTGAGCACTACGTCGAGTGGATTCTTCGGCCATAAGCGTACTCAGGTTAGAGACGCAGGTATGCTCCGGAGTTGGAGGGGGGATCGGTAAAAACGGAGCCGGCAGAGCAGTGCCGCTCAACAGGCGACGCCCATGCTCTGCCGGCATTTGCGCGACGGTTGAGGTGGTGAGGGTTCGTCGCGCGCGGCGGCTTCGGAGTTGTCCGTTCAGCCGCCAAATCTTGCGACGGGAGCACGCCGTAGAAGTCCCTTGGTTCGGCCCTCTTCTGCTGACGAACTCACGTCTGCAGTCATCTTCTATCCCGCACGGCCACTTCTACAGTGATAACGGATACTTCGTCCCGTGACTCTCATCACTGTGGCCGATGTCAGCGCCTTTTATGCTGAAGCATCACTTCATCGCGCTGCGGCCCCCGGGCACGGGATGGAGCTTCAATTTGGCCAGGAGCAGCTATGCTCTCTACGACTTCGCAGTACGCGATTCGCGCACTCAGTTGTCTGGCTCGAATGCAACAAGGGGACGCAGTACTCGGGCGCGACCTTTCGCGACAGGCGTCCGTGCCCGGCAACTACCTCTCCAAGATCATGCTGATCATGCGGAACGCCGGACTGGTTCAGGCGACCCGCGGTGCCGGCGGAGGTTATCGCCTCGCCAGGCCAGCCGCAACCATCCGGCTCCTTGACATCGTCTCCCTCTTCGACTCCGCTGCCGTCAAGCAGGAATGCGTGCTGGGGGGAGCGCCCTGTGACGAAAGCAATCCCTGTGCAGCACACGAGCACTGGAAACAGGTCAGGGCATACTACGTTCAGTTCCTGGAGAGGACCACGCTAGCCCATTTGGCGGCGCATAGCTGACACCGGGGTACCAACGTTATCTACACCTCCGTTCCCCTTGAGATCGAAGGCAGCGTAGTAGAATTCGCGCAGCCAACGTCAAAAGCGGGGGACGGTAGACTTTTTTGCAGAACTTCTTCCTAAAGGATTTTTTCGGGGCTACCACTGCGGTCCTGGTGTTTCCCATCTTTCTCGTTTTCCCGGGGTACCTGATTGGCTGGAGCACTAATCTCTGGCATTTCCGGGAGGAACGCTTCATTGGCCGCCTTTGTATCAGCCTTCCGCTCTCCGTCGCCTTTTCTGGCGTCGCGGCCACCCTCGTTGGCAGGACGTTCGGCTTCTCCTGGTCGCTTAGGCTATTCGAACTGCTCGCTGTTCTTTTTCTCGCACTGATCGCCTGGGAGTACAAGAATCCCTCGTTGAGACAGCGACTCGTGTTGGGCAGGAGTTCACGTGTCCTGCTTACTCTCTGCATCGGATGGATGCTGCTCGCATTTGCCACGGTGTTGGACTTCCAGGTCGGCGACCGGCTGTACCTGAGTGTCACGGCTTATGACCACTGTATCCGTGCCCTATTCGCCCGATCGATCGTGCACACCGGCATTCCTCCCGTTAATCCTCTCTACTATCCGGGGGAGGTCGTCGCACTTCGCTACTACTATTTTTGGAACGCTGTATGCGCGTTACCGGCCCTGCTTACCGGAGTCGATGCCCGGCTCACCATGTATGCCAGCACCGTCTGGTGTGGCCTCGGACTCATGGCGGTCATCGCTCTCTATCTGAAGCATTTCTGCGGCGTCACGGAAGGACTTCGACGTAAAGCCCTGGTTGGGGTGGGCTTGCTCGCGGTTACCGGCCTTGATCTCATTCCCACCTTCATCAAAGCAGCGACCCCGCCGCATATCTTCGAACCGGATATGGAATGGTGGTCGCCGGATATCGTTAC
>DASVZE010000602.1:0-4233 GCA_036391775.1 Chloroflexota bacterium
GCACGAGCAATCGGACGCGCTGCGCGCCAGAAGGAGCGCTCAATGAAACTGGAAGACAAGCTGTTTCTGAACAAGTTCAATTGGGACGATCAGTCGCACATTGAGGTCGTGTCGCGTGAAGTCTGCGTGGGATGCAAGGACAAGCCGTGCACCATCGTGTGTCCGGCGGATGTATACCACTGGGACGGCGATAAGATCAACGTCTCCTACGAGAACTGTATCGAGTGCGGTGCTTGCCGCATGATCTGCCCCTTCGGCAATATCTCCTGCGTGATGCCTCGTGGCGGCTTCGGCATCCAGTACAAGTACGGGTAAGAGCGTCTTCTCACCCCCCGGCCCTCTCTCCCACGTTGGGAGAGGGGAAGATGTACGCGCCGCGCTGGAGCGGGAGAGCCTGCTGGTCGCTCGTCTCGGCTTGGTGGATTATCTGGAGGCGTGGGATCTGCAGCGGCGAGTTGCGGCGGCAAGGCGGGACGATCGTATTCCGAACACGCTTTTGCTGCTGGAGCATCCGCACACCTACACGCTCGGCCGGCGTGGCAAGAAAGAGAACATACTTCTCAGCGACCGGCAGCTAAAGCGGCGCACGATCGCGCTGTACGAGGTTGATCGAGGCGGAGACGTCACATATCATGGCCCTGGTCAGCTCGTGGGCTACCCCATCCTGAAGCTGCCGCAAAAACGGCTGGACTACGTGCGGTATATCCGTGACGTGGAGGCCGCTTTGCTGGGAGCCGTGCGCGACCTTGGCGTGCCGGCTGAACTGAAGGAGGGATTTTCCGGCGTCTGGCTGGGAAATGAGAAGATCTGCGCCATAGGAGTCAAGATCGATGCGTCCGGCGTGACCATGCACGGGTTCGCACTGAACGTGAATACGGATCTGTCATACTTCGGACACATCATCCCGTGTGGCATCACGGACAAGGGTGTCGGATCCCTCGATGGAGCGCTGGGGCGGCGGGTCTCGATGCGCCGGGCGGAGAAGATCGTCGTACGGCGGCTGGCCGAGCGCTTTGATCTGGAGCCGCAAGTCAGAGGCATTGGACGCCGGCGCCTTGAGCGATGGGTTGCCGAATAACAGTGCTGGAGTCGAGTCGGCAAGCATGGACATCAGCATCAGACCAGACAGGCACTCGCTTTACCGTTCTGGCGCCACGTTGCCGGTCTTTCGTCACTCCCTCGACGCATCGACGAAACGACCGCATCGTATGCTCGTGATGGGCGGTGAATTCCGGGCCGTTCGTGTGACAAGCATCTGCATTTAGGGGTTCGAACATGAAGCTGTTAATCGAGTTCATTCTGGCGATAGTCCTTCACCCCATTGCCGTGATCCTAACCTGGATCAACCTGGCAGGGCGGAGCGATATGGGTTTCGGCAAGAAGCTGTTGTGGGGCGTGATATGCCTGGTGTGGGGAATCGGCCCGATTCTTTATTTGCTTCTGGGCGACGGCGAGATGTGGTAAGAGGCTACGCAGTCCGCTCCGGCGTGGTGGAATAAACGATTGTGCGAACTTTCGTATCAATCTGGGCGTCAGCTGTAGGGACAACTCACCCGCTACTGTGGGAGTAGTAGAAGCCTCCTACAATTAATGGAGACGAGCGGGTAAGGACTGTTGATGCGAGTGCTCCGGGTTGCTCTGGCACAGATGAATGCGACGGTTGGCGCGCTCGAGGCCAACGCGGATTCCATGATTGAGTGGATCGCGCGGGCGGAATCGCGTAGAGCCGATCTGGTCGCCTTTCCCGAGCTGGCGCTAACAGGCTACCCGCCCGAGGATCTGGTTCTCAAGCCGGAGTTTCTGCACGACACGCGGCGCGAGCTGGAGCGGATCGCGCAGTCGGTGGGCGACATCACTGCGGTGGTCGGTTTCGTCGACAGCGACGGTGACGACGTTTACAACGCGGCAGCCGTCATCCAGCAGGGGCAGGTTGTCGGCTGCCATCACAAGTTCTATCTACCCAACTACTCGGTTTTCGACGAGCAGCGCTACTTCAAGGCTGGCGATGAGTGGGCGGTCTATCTCATTCGAGGTGTGCGCGTTGGAGTGACGATCTGCGAAGACATCTGGTATCCCATCGGGCCGGGAACACTGCAGGCCATGGCGGGCGCTGAAGTCATCGTCAACATCAATGCCTCGCCGTACCGTGCCGCCAAGCACGAGCAGCGGCACAAGATGGTCGCGACTCGTGCCCTGGACGAGCTGACCTACGTGTGCTACTTGAACATGGTGGGCGGTCAGGATGAGCTGGTCTTCGAAGGCGCCAGCATGATCTTCGACCCGGATGGTTCACTGGCGGCGCAGGGCGATTTTTTCCGGGAGGACTTTATCGTTGCCGATCTGGATGTGGACGCCGTTTTCAGCGCTCGACTCCACGATACGCGTCTGCGTCAGAACCAGCTACCGCAGCAGGCGCTGAGCAGCGTGCCCGGCCAGATCGTGAAGACGCCGCTTGCTATGCCTTCCTCTGAGCCGCCACGGCCGCGTTTGCAACCGCATCTCAGCGAGGTGCCGGAGCCGCTGGCCGAGGTGTACAACGCCCTTGTGCTGGGGACGCATGACTACGTGCGCAAGAACGGATTCAAACAGGTGGTTTTGGGTCTTTCCGGCGGCATCGACTCGAGCCTGACCGCGTGCATTGCGGTGGATGCGGTAGGGCCCGATAGCGTAATTGGTGTCTCCAATCCCTCCCCATACTCCTCGGAGGGTAGTCGCACAGACGCGGAGCAACTAGCGCGCAACCTCGGTATACAGTTCCTCAGCAT
Organism: Chloroflexota bacterium; assembly: GCA_036391775.1. Taxonomy (GTDB): domain Bacteria; phylum Chloroflexota; class UBA5177; order UBA5177; family UBA5177; genus DASVZE01. The sequence goes on from DASVZE010000602.1 coordinate 2,766, forward strand.
TCCGATAGAAGAGATTTTCGACGCCTACCGTCACACGCTGATCGATCCTTTCCGCGGACGCGAGGAGGATGTGACCGAGGAGAACATTCAGGCCAGGATTCGAGGCAACCTCTGGATGGCGCTCACCAACAAGTTTGGCGGCATCGTGCTGACGGCCGGGAACAAGAGTGAGCTGGCAGTCGGATACAGCACGCTATACGGAGACATGGCAGGCGGCTTCTCCGTTCTGAAAGATGTGTATAAGACCTCGGTTTACAATCTGGCTCAGTACAAGAACCGAATCGCGGGGCGTGAGATCATCCCGCGGGCCGTGCTGGATAAGGAGCCATCAGCCGAGCTACGGCCCGATCAGCGTGATGAGGACTCTCTGCCGCCCTACGAGATACTGGACGGCATTTTGAAGCTATACGTGGACAAGGACCGCAGCGCCACCGACATCGTGGACTGCGGATACGAGGCGGAAACCGTGACCCGTGTCATCAACATGGTGGACCACAACGAGTACAAGCGCCGCCAGTCCGCGCCCGGCGTCAAGATCTCGGAGCGAGCGTTTGGTAAGGACCGGCGTCTCCCTATCACCAATCGCTACCGTGACCTACCTGAGAACCGTGACGAGGACAAGGACGCGTTGGGCCAGGTCGCCCGCGAAGCACACGGAGATGTGCAGAGGGGAATGGTTCGATGAAGAAACGTTCAGATCAATAAGCCTGTCAGCGATACCTTCTATGACGTGGGTACTAGCTGCCGATACCGTTCGAGCAGGGACCTGTCGCCGTATACCTCGAGTCCATCGGCGGAGATCCGTCCCCAGAGCCAGAGAAAGATCTGCTCGATGGAGCCGCGGACCGCGATCTGCGCCTTGGCATGTTCTTCGGTCACCGTGACGTCGTCACCGTCAAAACGCACGAGCCACTCGCCTTCTCCGTCGGTGGAATGAAAGTGGAAGGTCTCGCCGCCTCCCTTAATTGGCTTTCCTTGATTTCGCGCGGCCGGGATCTGGACCTCGAAATGTTGGTTGATTCCGTCATACGCAATCTCCCGGTCGATCGGCGTAGTGCTGCCATGCGCGTTCTGAGCGTCCCAGCAATGGACGGTGGCCTCCATGGCCTGATTGCGCATGTGAGTGATGGCACGGTTATCGCCCGACCAGTGCCAGATGGCCTCATCCGGCTCGACCGACTCAAAAGCAGATACAAGCTCGATAGTCGCTCCCCGAAACCAGTCGACGAGCCCTGCAGGTATGGCGTCAAGGCCCGGGGTACCGGCGTCCACGCCGTCCAGCCACTGATATAGTCCGGGGCACAGGTCAAATGCTTCGCGCGGTAATGCCTGCGGCTCCTGTGCCCGCGTGCCGACCTGGAGCGCCCAGAAACGCTGAACCTCACCTATGTGGGCGACCAAGGTGGCAATATACCAGCCGGGACACGAGGGGACCGGATTCGTCATCCCTTGATTCGCCGCCTCTGCC
>DASVZE010000603.1:0-1620 GCA_036391775.1 Chloroflexota bacterium
GTAAGCGCTGAGGTGAGACCTGCAACCGCGGTCGCCTTCCCCGGAGATGTCCGGCTCCGCGAGCGCATGTGACCGACCCGAAGATGGCGGCATAGCCTTATTTGCAGGTGGCGGATGTCGCCTGAGAGACAGGAGGAACCCAATGAGTGAACCACAGGATTCGCAGGACAGGTTGCAGGACCGGCGAAGTCTTGGAAGGGGCATGTGGATGTCGTACTGGGCCACCGGAGCGGTGTTGGCCATGTTACGCGTGGCCCTGTTTGTACGGGTGTATTATCACAGCATCTCTGGTACGCTCTCTCAAGTTGACCGGTTTGTCATATTGAGCGTTCTGTACGCCGAGTGGCTTCTGGGTCTTCACACTCGTATTGGAGAGCTGGCCTCCGGGATGCCCTGGCATCTTCTGGTCTGGGTCTCTGTTGTGACCATAGATAGCTTCCTGATGGCGACGCCGATCCTGCTCGTCGGCTGGCTGGTGCGGAGGCATCGGTAGAACCGGCAGACATGGTCCGCTGAGTGCAGCGTCATCGCCGGCCATCTCTCCATGGTGCGCCGAGTACAGCCGGATTGCTCCTTGTCCTATGCTAACATTTGGGTATCCTCGCCTAATACGAACCGCATCCTGCGACCGTCGGCGTGCCCGATGGCGGGGTTTCGCTGTGACGTCGGAGGCGCGAAGGCATTCCGCGCAGAGAATTCTCGTACACCACGCAGCCGATCGTTCGCGAGGACGGCTCGGTCAACGTCGTGGCCTTCGGGCTGGACAGCCGTGCGCTCACCCTGTATCAAGTCCCGGATGGGACGCTCGCCCTCACGGCGCAGAACATCGACATCACCGTCAACGATCCCAACCGGTACTGTGCCCTCTACATGGGAGCCGGCTGCCCGCTCTTTAACATCGACCGGCTCATGCCGGACGGTCACGGCGGATTGCTGCTCGCCTCCGGGGCCCGATGGGACGGCGAAGTGGACAGCCGCGCGCAGACCGTGGCTCGCCTCGCGAACGGCTCGCTCAGCGCATGGGTGGATCTCGACTACTCGGAGCAGTACCGGTACTGGGGAACCAGCTACACCGACTACGTCATCGGGGACGATGGAGCGTACCTGCTGACGACGCGCACGACCTCCGGGGATCCTGTCCAGCACCTGGTGAAGTTCGACCCCGTGACGCTCGCCGTGGAATGGTCCGACGGCGTCATCGACTCGCCGAACGCGAGACTGCGGTTCGCAGCAGTCGGCGGCGGGGTCTTCTATTCTGGGCCGAACTACTACGGAAACGGGCAGCAGGTCGGACCGGGCGTGTTCGCCAGCTGGAGCGGCGGACCGATGCTGCAAACGGGCGTCTTCACCCTGGCTCTCACCGAGTTCCCGCAACCACGCGCAGAGGGAGGTCGCAATGCTGCGCCACCACGGTTCTCCACTGCGGATGCGGCCGCAGCGGCGGCATTAGCACGCGTTGTCGGCCAGTCCGTTCGGACAAAGCTGGAACTGGGTGGACAGATCTGCAGAGTGCCGGACGGCAGCGCGAGACCTTTCATCTATTCGGACGCCGTTTCCACGCAGGTCGATCCGCAAACGCGAGAGGTTGACCCCATGGCGAGCCCTTGTCCACCCGTCGGA
>DASVZE010000604.1:0-3604 GCA_036391775.1 Chloroflexota bacterium
CGTGGTAGATCTAACGCGCGAGCTTGTGCGTTTTCCTACCGTCAATCCTCCGGGCAACGAACGGGAAAGCGCCGAGTTCTTGGGGCGCCGGATGGAGGAGATGGGCCTTGAGGTAGAAGTGCAGACCATAGCCGAGCAACGCGCTAATGTGTTGGGTCGAATACGAGGCAGGGGAGAAGGGCCGTCTCTGGTCTTGACCGGTCATCTGGATGTCGTGCCCCCGGGCGGACAGGCGTGGACCCGACCTCCTTTCGATGCCGTTCTGGAAGACGGCCGCATTTACGGACGTGGTAGCTGTGATATGAAGGGCGGTGTGGCGGCCATGGTCGCGGCCGCGGCGACGTTGGTACGCGATGGGTTTCGCCCCCAAGGCGATATTGTTCTTGCTTGTACGGCGGGTGAGGAGGCCGGCCTTCAGGGTGCGCTGGTCATGGTCGAGCGGCGCTCTCTGGAGGGCGCCGGGTTTCTGGTGGTTGCGGAGCCGACCGACCTCAACGTCTATATCGGCGAAAAAGGGGTACTCTGGCTGCGAATCTTCATGCGGGGCCGTACTGCGCATGGGTCCATGCCATGGCTCGGAGCAAATGCCGTGAGCGCCATGGCGCAGTTGATCCCCGCTCTGGAGGCGTACCCCTTTCCCTTCAAAGAGAATATTCTGCTAGGAAAGCCTACGCTCAGCGTGAACGTCATAGAAGGCGGCAACAAGCTGAATGTCGTTCCGGATCTCTGCCGCATGGACGTGGACCTGCGGACAGTGCCCGGTCAAAGCCATGCGGACATCGTGGCGCAGGTGCAGTCAATGGCGAACCACATTGCTCGATCCCGGCACCCCGACCTTCGGGTCGAGGTCGAGATCGACAACGATCAGCAGCCTCTAGAAACGCATCGAGATGATGCACTTGTGCTGGCTACCGTGGAGTCGGTGCGGACCGTTTGTGGCCGGCAGCCTCAGGTGGGCGGCGTTACCTTCGCAACAGATGCTGCTCAGCTTGGTCCAGCATTCGATATTCCCATGGTTATCTGCGGTCCGGGTGCGTCCACCATGGCGCATCAGCCGGATGAGTACATCGAGGTCGATCAACTGATCCAGGCGGTCGATGTCTACGTCGATCTGGCTCGGCGGCTGATGTCATAGGACATATCGAGTCGGCACCCATTATTGGGTGTCTGACACGTGGAAGACCTCTCTCCACCACCATCCGTCCGGATACCATGCGTCGTTGACTCTTCTGCTCGACGGATTCTTTGACGCGCTGAGCGTCGTCGATCGAGCCTCCAGGTGCGGTCGTAGAGGAGCGGAACCGGGGATCGTTGAGCCGCACGAGGTCAACGGGTCAAGAGGATGTATCCTGTAGCAACAATCGCCCAGAGCGTGTAGCTCGCAATCAGGCTTGGGATAACGGCGAAGCGGCCGAGAAGCAGGTACATCGCAACCAGAAAAACCAGAGTTACGGGGAAGGCGAACAGCGCCGAAAGGGCAATTTGGCGCGCTGCCGATGGTCCGTCGCTTAGCCCCACGAAAAGAAAGCTGGTGGCCGTGATAACCGGTGTCATCACGAGTACTCCAGCCAGCTGACTTCGATTCTTGAGCAGCAGTATGACCGCCACCACCAGTCCTGCCAGGGCACCCTTGGCCAGCGCCTCGAGGACTGTTGCGGTGCTTATCCCCGCTTGCTGATCCATCTCACCTCCGGGTACGTGACTCATACTGCAGACTCTTCGCGTCCGAGCAAACGCGCCGGCACGTGCCGATAGTTCATCAATCGGTACCATGACCGGACAGCTGGGCGGCTGCGCATTTCCCACGCGCAGCCGCCCGCCCAGGGAACGTAAGTCAAGCGCCGGCGCTCACCTCGAGCACTCTAGAAGTGCTGAATCAGAGACGCGCTTTCGTGGTAGAGGGTGTGAATCTTACCCGCCGTATCAAACTGCACAACATCCCACGGTCCAAAGACATTGTGATGCTGATTGAAGTCCATAGGACCCGATGCACCGTCGAAATTAATCTTCTTGCCATGGCGCAGCAACCCCGCGCAGCCGGCATACGTCGCGCAGCGCTGCCCTGGAGGATTGGACACGGTCTGGATCTTGTGCACCCACACGCTCGGGTCGGTGGAGTGCGCGGCATCCATGGCGAGCGCGGCAATGACCACCGCGTCGTACATATTGGACGAGAGATCAAGCGGCTGGCTCGTATGGTACACCTGCTTGTAATCGGCCTGATAGTGCTTCCAGGCGGGGCCAGTCGGAGCCGAGCCGGCCATTCCAGTCAGATACTTGGAGGCATACTTCAGCCCCATGGCTTTCGCGATCGTCACGTCTCCGGCATTGTCCGTCCCGATGACCGGCACCTTCATGAACCCAAGCTCCTCCATGTTGTGGAAGAGCGTGCCGGCTGTCTGAGCGTCACTCTGCCAGAAGATGGCATCAGGTTTCTTGGCAAATGTCTGCTCGACCTCGGTGCGATACGAGCTCTGCGACGGAACGATGGAGGTATTCGCCACAACATGGCCGCCGTGCCGTGTGTAATCCGCCGTCAGCGGAGGCACGATGGTCTGCGAGTTGAATCCGTTGGTAAAGACCATGGCTCCGTGCCAGAGGTGTTTGTGAACGGCATATGCCGCCATGCCCTTGGCCATGGTCGAATCCGACGGCGTTACACGGAACACGTATGGGTAATTCATGTTGTCGTAAGTCGGGGCGCCTGCCACCAGAAAGTCCACCAGGTGCGTCGGGTCGTATAACCGGATAACCGAGGCGGCTGTAAGGACCGTCGGTCCCAGCTCGAAGGCCGGTTTCTTCAGCTCCAGGGCGTGCCAGGCCGGTACGGCATCAACCGCGTCACCCGCATCGTCCTGCAGCTCGGCTTGCAAAGAGTGGCCCATGATGCCGCCGTGATGATTGACCTCCCACATGCCCACGGTTGCTCCATGTAACAGCGCGCTTCCCACGAACGAGATATTGCCTGTCATGGGGAAAAGCTCCGCCATCACGACAGACGACTTCCCGGCGTTCTGGCTTGCCGCGGTTGCCTGCATTCTGCCGCTGACAACAAAAAGTCCCAGAAGAAGGACCGCTGTCGTTGCCAGGCGCAGCGCCCGCGTCTTTCGTATCATCTTCCAGCTCATTTCGTCTTCCTCCTGAAGGTCCTCAAACCGGTCGAAACGTGTGGGTGTTCTCCTCTGCCTCCCTTCCTCCTTAGCTCTTGAGCGCCTCTTGACGCGACGCTTCTCCCAGGAAGATCGCTGCCAGATCGGCATTCATGATCTCCGCGGCCGGTCCATCCAGGTAGTTGCGGCCGGCAATCATAACGTACGCCCAGTCGGCATGTCTCAGTGCCAGATCGACGTTTTGCTCCACGACAACCACGCTGGTGCCCATCGCGGCAATAGCGGACACCCGATCCCAGATGCGATCAACGTACATCGGCGCCAGTCCCGCGGTCGGCTCGTCGAGCAAGAGAACTGTCGGATCCAGCATGAGCGCTCGTGCCATTCCCAGCATATTCCTCTGTCCGCCGCTCAAAACGCCGGCAGGGCGCCTGGCCGCCTCTTGCAGGTCGGGAAACATTGCAAACACTTCGCTCATCCGCTGTTTGATGTCT
>DASVZE010000605.1:0-5847 GCA_036391775.1 Chloroflexota bacterium
AGCGTGCGGAAGAGCGGCCGGCCTACGAGCCAGATCGGCGACCGAAGCTCAAGAAATACTATAAGAAAAAGTAATAGCCGGGCCGATCACTCAGCCGGCACCGGCGGCGTGGTGTCGCTCTTCTTGTCGGTAGCCTGCGTATCAGGCGCTTTCGACTCGGAGCTCGCGGGCGGCTTGCTGCTGGATGAGGACTTGCGCGAATCCGTGGCGTAAAAACCGCTGCCCTTGAAGACGATGCCAACCGGATGTATGACACGTCGCACGGGACCTCCACAGTCGGGACAGACGTCAAGCGGATCGTCTTTGATACTTTGCCGGACTTCGAATCTGTGGTGATTCGGTAAGCATTGATATTCGTACAGGGGCACTCGGTACTCCAAACTGGCGACGAATCTATGCCGGATTGTAGCGAAATCAACCAAAAAGCGGCAATTTTGCACTGATATAATGCGGAGCCCCGACTTTCGCCTCCACCCTTTTTGCAGCGATGCTTACCGGCTCAATTAATTGGCAGCTTGCCATTGAAACGATCATCGTGCTGCTCGTGGCCATTGACGTCCACGAGCTGGCTCATGCTGTCGTGGCGGATGCTCTTGGCGACTCGACGCCACGCCGGCTAGGCGAGCTTTCTCTGAACCCATTCGTCCACATGGATCAGGTGGGAGTAGTATTGCTCCTCGTGACGTCAATCTCGGGTCTCGGTTTTACCTACGGTCGCACACACGTCACGCCGAACAACCTTCGCTTCGGCCCGCAACGCGGCGGCGCTCTGGTGGCAATCGCCGGACCTGTCTCAAATATTGTGCTGGCCGTGATCTGCGGTGTCGTCTTGTCACACACCTGGACCGGCCTGCCATTCGACTATGAGAGCACGGCGAACCAACTGTTATGGGTGGGGCTGGAGCTGAACATACTCCTTTTCATTCTCAACCTAATTCCGATTCCGCCCCTGGACGGGTTTACCGTGCTCGGCGGGTTTCTATCGGCTCGACAGATGTATTCTCTGGCTCCGCTCCAGCAATGGGGCCCGATTGTCATTCTCCTGCTCTTCGTCGCCGATCCCCAGATTCACATCTTGAGCAATATCATCGACCCGCCGCTGAACAGTATTTTCAGCACTCTATGCTCGACCTGTGTCCAATGATGCAAAGCCAGTCCGGCCCGTTTCAGCTTCATCTACCTGGTTTCGACGGCCCAGTTGACGAGCTCGCTCGGCGCGTAGAACAACGCCATCTTCCACCTTCTCAGCTTCCTCTGACGGACATTACGAGACAGTTTTCCGGGTATATGGAGTCTGCCGAGACGCTCGATCTGGCGGCGGTTGCAGACTTCGTGTCGACGGTCGCGCGGCTCATGTTATGGAAGTCTCGCGCTCTGCTTCAGGAAGAAGAGACTGTCGCAGAGGATGACGCAATCCCCGCAGAACAGCGCGGCAGGGATGAGGAGCTTATCGCCGGAGCGCACCTCTTACGCATGCGTGAAGGAACCGAGATGTTTTCCGCGCCTCCCAGAGACATGGAGAAGCCGCGTGAGCCGTACGCGTCCTCGCTCCTCCACCGAGCGTGGAGTGACATCGAAGAGCGGACGCACTCCGCCGCGGTTGACGTGGCGGTCCCCGCCTTTGTTCGACTCGAAGTCGCACTCAGCCGTATCGTGCGTGGACTTCGGAGTCAAGGGAGATTACGATTCACCCGCCTGCTTCGTGGATCGAGCCGCGGCGATGTGGTGATGCATTTTCTGGCACTACTCGAGCTGATTCGACGCGGTGAAGCGATCGTGGAGCAAAGCCAGCCTTTTGGAGAAATTGAATGCGCGCCCAGCAGGCAGGATGAGCCACTCGCCTCTCGCATCGGCTGACAGTCGTCTGTCCTCGCAGCTTCTCAGCATATTGCTGGTGGCCGGTGGTCCCGTACAATTCACCGCTCTAGCTCGTGCCACCGAACAAATGCGGGCAGCGGTTGTGGCGTCGGCTCAAGGGCTACAACATTCCATGCCGCCGGGGCTGGCGATTCAGATCCACGGTGACGAGGTGCAGCTGGTTAGCGATCCGGAGAATACGGCGGTGGTACAGCGCTATCTGGGCACCGAAAAGCCACCTGCTCTCTCGAGATCTGCTCTGGAGACTCTAACGGTCGTCGCATATCGCCAACCGGCTACACGGGCGGAAATTGAGGCATTACGTGGAGTTAACAGTGATCGCGCATTGCAGACCCTGGTGGCTCGCGGACTGATCGACGAAGCAGGCCGCCGCGCCGCACTTGGCCGGCCGATTGAGTATTGTACGACGATGGGTTTTCTCGAATACTTCGGACTCGAGTCACTGGACGATCTGCCGGCACTGCCTCGCATGGAAGCTCAAACCGGCGGGGCGGAGGCCCTGGGCCTCCGATCGCCGGAATTGGTCTCGCGCGATTGAGCGAACGCGGTCAGCGCTTGGTGTACTGGGGCGCCTTACGAGCGCGCTTCAGTCCGTACTTTTTGCGCTCTTTTTCGCGTGCGTCCCGAGTCAGCAGCCCTGCCTTGCGCAACGGCAGTCGCAGGGAGTCATCCGACGCAAGCAGGGCGCGTGCCACTGCGTGACGGATGGCGCCCGCCTGTCCGGAGCGACCTCCGCCCAGTACCTTGGCATCCACGTTATATCGGCCTAACTGGTTGACTGCAGCGAACGGCTCAACTACCTGACCGCTCCAAATGGCACCGCCAAAATAGGTTTCGACCGGGCGACCGTTGACAACAATCTCTCCAGTTCCGGGAACCAGCCGCACACGTGCTACGGAAGTTTTTCGCCGACCAACCCCGGCGAAGTACGCTTGATCCGCCATAAATTACTCCTCGCCTCCGCGGCTATAGTGCGCGCCGGAGGGCTGATTAACAAACACGTCACCTAGGTCTCGAGGACTCTGCGCGGCATGTGGATGGTTTGCTCCGGCATAGACCTTCAGCTTCCGGTACATGGCATCGCCCAGGCGATTCTTGGGTAGCATTCCGCGCACTGCCTGTTCAAGTACTCTTTCCGGGTGCTGACGAAGCATTTGCCCCAGGGTCATCGACTTTAGGCCCCCGGGATAACCCGAGTGCCGGTAGTAGATCTTATTCTCTGCCTTGTTACCGGTAAAGTAGACGCGACCGGCATTTGTGACAACCACAAAATCTCCGACGTCGTCATTTGTCGTGTATTGGGGCTTATGCTTGCCCTTCAGCACACGCGCGATATCGGACGCAAGACGCCCCAAGTTCTTGTCGGTAGCGTCTACGTGATACCACTGCTGTTGTACATCGCCCCTCTTGGGCACATACGTTTTCATTTGCTCTCCTTGACTGCCCAATCGATGAGCCATGGTTGCATGTCGGTACCGCCTTGAGTCTCGGTCCCGGAAGATGGGCGCTGCGACTGGTAGTCAACTTCCACCAGATAGAGACCGCGCGCAGGCGCGGTAACCCCTCCGCGCGCGCGACGCCGTGAAGCGAGAATATCTCGTATGTCGGATTCTGCGAGCTGACGCGCGCCTACTGCCACAAGTGTTCCCACGATAGCGCGCACCATCTGCCTCATAAAGCCACTTGCTTGCAAGTCAATCGAAATCAAAAATCCTTCGCGTTTGCAGCGGGCACGGTACAAAGTTCGCACGGCCAGTCCGCTTAACCGGGCCGGAACAAAGGAATCGAAATGATGAGTACCTTCCAGTGCGCGAGCTGCCGAATCCATGAGCTGCACGTCAAGTGCGTAGGGTATGTGCGCGGCGCGCCCTTCCCAGAAGGGAGAGCGAACCTGACGGTTCCATATCAGATACCGGTAATGCCGCCTCTGGGCGTCGTGTCGAGGATGAAAATCGGGTGCTGCTTCCCAAACTGAAGTAACGGCGATATCGCGCGGCAAATGCGCGTTGAGCGCGCGCAGCATGACGCCGTCCGCGAGTGCAGAGGACGTATTAAAGGCAACGATCTGACCGAGGGCGTGCGCCCCCGCATCCGTGCGTCCTGATCCCGCTATCGTGACACGCTCCCCTGTAACCGCCTCTACTGCCATTTCCATTGTGCCCTGTACTGACGCCTTCCCACTTTGCCGTTGAAAACCTACATAGTGCGTGCCCATGTATTCCACGCGGCAGCACAGCCTACGCGTCGTTATATCGCCGCGACCTCTTCTCGATCGACCAGTTCGATCCGAACCATCGGAGCGGAGTCTCCCCGACGTGGCCCAAGCTTGATAATCCGGGTATATCCTCCGTCGCGCGTCTGATAGCGCGGTCCGTACACGTCGAACAGCTTTTCAACCAGGAGCCTGTCCGGGAGCCGCTTCATAGCCAGTCGACGGGCGGTGACATCTCCCCGCTTGCTAACCGTGATGAGCCGCTCCACAAACCGCCGTAGTTCCTTGGCCCGTGGTTCTGTCGTCTTTATGGCCTCGTGTCGCAACAGAGCAGCCGACAGACTGCGCATCAAAGCGATGCGCCGGTCCGTGGCCATCCCGAGCCGCCGACCCGCCTTTCTGTGTCTCACAGCTACTCCTCTTCCTCGTCTTCGGTCTTATTCTTCTTCAGTGGGCTGGAAGGCCAGCACCGGAGCCTCGTCCGGGACTAGCTTCCTGAGCTTCAACCGTTCGATAAGCTCCGTGTACGACTTTTGTCCAAAGTTGCGAATAGACATCAAGTCTTCGGGGTTCATGTTGACAAGCTGGCCCACTTTGGTGATTCCTGCCCGCTTGAGAGAATTCTCGGCCCGAGCTGACAGGTTGAGATCATCAATAGGCGTTTCCGCCTCTTGAGCCGGCAGGGGACGCGTGGTCAAAGGCGCTTTGCCTTCAACCGGTACGACTTCCTGACCAAAGCCGGCGAGATGCTGAAAATGCTGTGTGAGAATTCCCGCGGCCTGGGTCAGCGCATCGTTCGGATTGACCGTTCCGTCCGTCCAGACCTCTATCACGAGCTTGTCGAAATTGGTCATCTGGCCCACGCGCGTGTGGTCGATTGTGAAGTTCACTCGCTCTATGGGAGAGAAGATGCCGTCAACCGGAATGCGTCCGATTGGTGCCTCTTCCCTCTGATCGACGATATCGTGGTAGCCATGTCCCCGTTCCACCACGAGGTCTACCGTCAGGCGAGACGACGCGCTATCAAGCGTAGCCAGAGGCTGCTCGGGGTTAACAATCTCCACCAGGTCAGACGTACGGATGCTCTCGGCCGTTATGAGACCCGCGCCCTGCGCGTCAAGCGTCAGGTGGACCGGTTCATCGGAATACGATCGCATTCTGACCCGTTTCAAGTTCAGAATGAACTCGGTGACGTCCTCTTTAATCCCTGGGATATCAGAAAATTCGTGGCGGATGCCGTCGATCTGGACAGCGGTGACGGCTGCTCCAGGCAGCGACGAAAGAAGGACGCGCCGCAGGGCATTCCCCAGCGTCACTCCATACCCTCGTTCCAACGGTTCTATTTCAAAGCGCGCATACCGGTCTGATCCGGTGGTGCATTCAATACGTGGTAAAGAGACTTCCAAAGAAACCCACCCCCTTACTGGGACACTAACGGGAGTAATACTCGACGATGAGCTGCTCGGTCACCAGCGCATCCACGTCGGACCGCTGTGGAACCGCCATTACGCGGCCAGTCATCGCCTTTTGATCTACTTGCAGCCACTGCGGGGTTTGAGCCCGCTGGCTATCGAAAGCTGCGCCGTTCTCAAAAAACGTCGTTTTGTCGCTTCCCTGGTTGAGCGTGATTTCATCGCCCGGCTTGACCCGGCGTGAAGGTATGCCGCACTTGCGTCCGTTCACCCGAAAATGGCCGTGAGTGACAAGCTGTCGCGCCTGGTCGCGCGAGCTGGCAAATCCCATACGATAGATCACAT
>DASVZE010000606.1:0-6732 GCA_036391775.1 Chloroflexota bacterium
GTCGGCATGGGTGTTATGGTCGGTGTGTTAGTGGGAATCGCTGTAGGGCCCTTTTGCATTGCCTTGACAAGCAAACGGGTTTCATGTGCAAGATGCGAGTTTTGACGGCTAAAGATGTGGTGCAACCGCTTCGCCATGGAAGCCGGAGCGACGCCGTAATACTCATAGTACGACTCGACCTCGACATTGCGGTAGGTGAAAAACACGACGGCGAGTGTTTGCTTTACATCACCCAGTTGATAGAGAAACGCCGCCAGATGTGCGACTCGATATGACCTGGTGCGCAGCTTTCGATCGGCCTCTGCCGCCATGGCATGCCTGGCGTTCGAGAAGACATTGATGCCATAACCCCAGATGGTACGGTGCTCCTGGGTAGCCGCACCCCTTCCTGTTTGAAATTTCCAGGATGCCGCCTGGAGCCACCCCACACCGTCGATGCGCTGGAGTCGCTCGAAGGTAGAACGATGGAGAGGACCGAGCAGAACATCAGCCTGCGCATTGGTAGCAGGAAGGGCGGCAATAGTCGCGCCCGCCGGATAATCGGAGCGCTTGAGAGCCAATGGGGGAGCGGCCTCCGACAAATCGGGCAGAACCGCAACGACCACAGCCACCAGGCTGCAGCCAAGAACAAATCGGCGAAGCATCGGTCTCCTTTCGACCTGCCGTTATTCGGTGCGTCCTCCACTGTCATTCTCACGACAACCCAAAAGACTTTGGGATAGGGCACTATTGGGAGAGAGTCGCACAGGAGATCGTGGGTACCACCCGTATTGTCCCGGGGTCTTCCGCCTCCCTCCAATCCCCGGTGTAAAGCTGACGGCCGTCTATTGTCGCATTGTCGGCACAAAACGAACGCACGGCCAACGCCGTGTCCCATCGGGGCGTGCCAGTCAGAAGGAATGGCCGGCACTGTCGTGCCTGCTGTACACTGTCCCGATGCCCAGGCGCCTGCTTCTCGCGATTTCTGCCGTTCTCTTACTTTCTTCGACCGCATTTGCGCGGTCGGCTCCCTCCATCGCTCGTCAGGCGAGTGCCTTTCCCGCACCTCCTGTGCGGGCCCGTGCCGCTGCTGTCATGGATGTCGCCACGGGTGCCATCCTGATGGCGAAGAATCTGCACCTGCGTCTGCCAATGGCCAGCACGACAAAAATAATGACGGCTCTTGTGGCGCTGCAACACGGACAACTTTCCGATCGAATCACAGTGCCCAGCGCAGCATTCAATTTTGAATCGGATGCGACCGTGATGGGTCTTCATCCCGGTCAGGTGGTGACATTGCGCGATCTCCTGTACGGCCTGCTTCTTCCCTCCGGCGCGGATGCGGCGAACACGATTGCTATTCATTACGGAGGAAGCGAGGCGGGGTTTGTGGCCATGATGAACCGGACGGCGGCCACGCTTGGTATGCACGACACGCATTACAACAACGCTCACGGCCTCACGTCACCGAATCACTACACGTCGGCTTACGATCTCGCGCTGCTGGCGCAGTACGTGTCCGGCATTCCCGCGCTGATGAAGATCGTGTCCACCAGAACTCACCTCTGGAACAAGCACGTCCTCACAAACCTCAACCGGGTCCTGTTCTGGTATCCGGGCGTCGACGGTATCAAGCCGGGATACACCGATGATGCGGGTATCTGCCAGGTTCTGGACGTCAAGCGGGATAGCCGCCATATCCTCGTAGTACTACTGAATACGCCGGATCTCGTGATCGATGCCCGCAATCTTTTGAACTTTGGCTTGCGCGACTACACCTGGGCTAGCTCGTCCCCAACGGACGCTCCCACACTCAGCTTGAGCGGAAGCGATGCTAGCGGCTCGTATGTCTACTTCCCCGCGTCGGGCCACTACGTGCGCGGCAAGTTCTGGAAGACCTTTACATCCGATGGGGGACCTGCCACACTGGGCTTCCCTCGCACCGAGGTGCTGCAGACCGGCACCACACAGACGCAGTACTTCCAGAACGCCGCGCTATCGCTCCAACCCTCGACCGGCAAAATCTCACGGCTGGCACTGGGTTTGACGGTGGCGCCAACGGCAACGCCCCGGCCTACCGTCACCTCCACCGCCGTCCGCACGCCGACACCCTATGAAGGGTCGGTGGGAGGCTCGCGTACTCCCTCGCCGACAACGGTCGCCCGGACGCCCACGGTCAAGCCCAAACTGACGGCCACGCCACGCACCCAGCCGCCAGCCACACCAACGACTGTGGTAGCACCCAGCACTGCAGCTGTATTTGCCCATTTCCACCAGTCTCACAGCTTACTGCTCGGTGCGGCCGCCGGCAAGGCCACGCAACAGAACGGCTACACCTGGCAGATCTTCGCATACGGCGGTCTGGTGTATGACGCGCACACACATGCAGTCTACCTACTGCCGCTGGCCGACCGAATCCTCTCGGCCAGGCACTATCTGCCGGCACATCCCGGCAACTCCTACCCGATAACCTTTGCTCCAATGTCGATTCTCAAAGCTATCGCCTGGCCACCGTATAACTAAGTCCTCGTCAACGTTCGCGAGCAGGCAGGTGTAGCACCTCAACATGGCCGGAGTCCTCGACCGAAATATAGACATTGCCTGTGGTCCGGTCGTAGGCGATGCCGTCGGGTCCTTGCCGCACCGGCAGGGTATCGATGATTTGACCGCTTCGTAGATCGATCACCGAGGCGGTGTGACCGCTGTTCTTATCGGTTCCCGGATCCCCCTCGTTACTGATGTACGCGCGGTTTCTTGCTGCTGAAACGTCGAGCCCTTCAGGATACTGACCGGTTCTCAGGGTGCGGACGACGCGAACCTCTTGAGTATCGACAATGGAGAGGGAGGAGGATCCGGAGCTGACCACGTAGAGGCGATGGATGGAAGATTCCATGCGGAAGGGATGGACCGGTTGATTGCCAATCCGGACCGAGCCCACGACCTTGCCCGACGACTCGTCGATGGCATCGACGCGACCGAGCTTGAAGAGCCCAACAAAGACGCGATGCAACACAGTGTCGACTCCAACTCCCAGCGGGCGACCCGGCAGCGTGAGCGTGGCAACAACCTCTGCATTGGTGGTGTTGATGACTGCGACGGCGTTGGCGGTCATCTCTGTCACATAAAGACGATGGCGGGAGGGGTCGAGCGCGACACCGGATGCGTCCTTGATATTCCGCACGACAGAGGCAATCCGAAGAGTCGACGTATTGATGACCGAAAGGCGTGACGCGACGCTGCTCGCGGCGAAGAGACGCCGGCCGGTCGGATCGAGTGCCATATCCTCGACCTCACGCCCGACGCGAATGGTCTTCACGATGTGATTGGATCGATCGTCAAGCACGGTAACCGATCCGCCCGTCTCTGTTCCGATGTATACGCGATGATGAGCAGCGTCAACAATCACTGGCTCCGGTCTCTTGCCTGGATTAAGCAGCGCGATGATATGAGCGGTTGATCCCGCGAGGCCCGCTGCTTCTCCGCCGGATTGGGCCTGAAATGACCACAGGTCCAGACCGAGAATCAGGGCAAGAAGAGACCTGAGAAAACGCCAAAGTTCGCGTCGATTCACGTGATATCCTACTCGCATCGTACCTTGCGCGCGGCCCATGTGCATCCCAGGGAAGCACCTGGGATGCACATGGCGAAGGTATCAGCCGCCACAGCCCCAGCAGGGGCCATTGACCGTGCTGCTTCCGTCAGCAAGTGGAGCTGTCGCGCTGAACGCAGGCGTGACCACGGGGCGATCTGTCACCGCACCGAGAGCCATGGTTGCGGCGAGCAGGAAAGGCAATGCTGTTCGGAGCGGGGACAGCCTCCAGGTTGGGTGGGGGGACGTCGCGGTGGTGGGGACGGAACGCGGATGAAATGCCATGATCGCTCTCCTGTGCGACTACTCGACGGGACTGTCCCGCCAAGGCACTTCCGTTGCGTTCATCACATTGCGTTTGGCACGTTACAGCGTCGTGTCCACGGTGTTACCGCGACACAGCAGTGGTGTTACCGCTCCGTATCACCGGCGTTACACGCGGCGTTACCAGGCCCGCCAGTCCGAACGTGTGCTTCGCGTAAGATCAGACGCTGAAGGCGTGAGAGCGCGCTATAATCGTGGCGCCGCAGGCTAGTTATCATGCGGACGTCTGGCCGTCTGCACGCTGAGTTGCTCCCCCTCGACTGAATCGAGGCTCGTGCTGTGCCGCCCATTTCCGACACTTCGTCCACCACAGGCACCTTTCGGGTGTGGGTTATCGGCCCGTTTGCTGTCGAGCGCGACGGGGTCCCTCTCGAGGTAGCTCGATGGCAGCGGCGGATTTCCGGGCTCTTTAAGCTGCTGGTTGTGTCGCCCCGCCGCCGCCGGACCCGCGACGAATTGCTCGGTCTGCTCTGGCCCGATGCCACCGAGGAAGCCGGAGGCGCAAACCTTCGTTTGGTCGTTCACCGATTACGCCACGCGCTCACGGCCGAGGGGGCGGTCGCAAACGAAGGACCGTCGCCTATCCTCGTCGAGTCGGGATGGGTAGCATTGAATCCAGCCTATATCTGGGAGACTGATCTCGACCGATTCTCCCAGCTTGTCACGGGTGAGACCGACGATATCGCTTCGCTCGAAGAGGCTGTGGCGCTTCATCGGGGAGAAGCACTTGAGTCTGAGGCTTACGAGGACTGGGCCACACCATATCGGGATCAGGTTGCCCGGCAGTGGCGGCAGGCGTGTCTCCGGCTGGCAATGCTGGACCGCGCCCGCGGGTACTCTGAGCGTGCGGTTGAGTGGCTGGAGCGCCTATTGGAGGCGGATCCTCTCGACGAGGAGGCCCTGCGCGAGCTGTTGATCACCCTTGAAGCCCTGACCCGAGAGACTGAAGCGCTGCGTCGCTTCAGCAGGTTCAAACAACTTCTGGCGGATGAGCTCGACGTGCCTCCGGATGCCGAGACCCTGGCCGTGGCGGCGCGAGTCGCTGAACATCTGCGACAAACCGAGGTCGCGATTCCCGCTGCGCAGGGAACGAGTACACCGAGTATCGTGCCCGTTGTGCCGAGCTATCCACTGTCCACCACGGTTTCTCTGATCGGCCGGCAGCAAGAGTGTGAGCTGATTTCAGAATTGCTGGGAACCGAGGCCCCCGACGGGCCTCGCGTCCTGCTTCTTGCTGCCGAGGCAGGAATAGGCAAAACCCGAATGCTGGCGGAAGCCGCCGTTCGAGCGCGACAGGAGGGGATACTGACGCTCGCCGGCGGCTCCTATGAGCAGGAGGGCCATCTGCCCTACGGCCCGATCCACGACGCCCTACTGGACTATATGCTGGCGCAGCCGGATAATCTCCTGAAAACTCAGCTTGGCGAAATGATGCCGGAGCTTGCGCGCATCGTGCCCGAGCTTCGCCTCCACAGCATCGACCCGAAACCAGAGTGGCCCGGAGATGCCGAGGGCCTTCGCCTTCGCCTGTTCTCTACCGTGGCCCAGGCGCTCACGCGCATAGCAGAGGATCGCCCACTGCTTCTGCTGCTTGACGATCTCCACTGGTCCGATGAAGGCACCCTCCAGCTTCTGCACTTTCTCTTGCGGCAGACACAGCTACGCCGCCTCTTCATCATCGCGGCGTATCGGCCGGAAGAAGTGGGCTCTAACATGCCGCTCGTACAGTGGCTGGCCGAATTTGAGGGCGAAGACGCGACCGTCATGAAAATGCACTCTCTGACAAACCTGAACGCAACGGAGATCGTGGCGCTTCTTGAAGAGCGGCTGAAGGGACCATGCTCGGAGACCTTCGGCTATGCTCTGTACGAGCGAAGTGCCGGGAACCCTTTCTTCGCCCTGCAAATATTGCGCATGCTGCAGCAGGAGGGCCGCCTCGAGCAGGCAACTACCGGCTGGCAGATTGGCGGTGCGAGCAGGGCAGAGGTCGATGGCGGCACACTATTGCCGGTCAAAGTGCGGAGGACGGTGGGACGGCGCCTGCGAAAGCTCTCCCATCACGAGCATGAAGCGCTTGTGATCGGTGCCGTGCTTGGCCGTGAATTCGCGTACGCAGTGATCGAGGGCCTGTGGGAAGGGGCGAAGACTGACCTGTTGCGAGCATTGGAGCGGGCCGTCGATGGATTTCTGCTTGCCGAGACGGAGAGCGGATTCGCATTTCGCCATCCAATTCTGCGTGAGGTCGTCTACGACGGGATCTCCCGCCGCCGCCGTGTCGAGCTTCACCGGCGCGCGGGCTTCTATCTCCAGTCTTTGGTTGAGGTACGCGACGGCCGGGGCATCGTGCAGCCATCAGTTCAGCTGGCCTGGCATTTTCTCCAGGGAGAGGAGCCGGAATCTGCGTTGACCTATGCCCAGATGGCGGGTGACCAGGCACAATCGGCGTTTGCGTACCATCAGGCCGAGAAGCAGTATCGCACGGCGCTGAACCTTGCTCGGCGGTTGGGCGACGGGCCGGCCGAGTGTCGGGTCCTGGAGCAACTCGGACAGGTGCTCACCGCGCTCGGCCACTATGGCGAGGCGGAGGCTGCGCTGGAGCAGGTTGCGGCGGCCTACTCCTCCGAGAAAGATCTGGAGGGTCAACGGAGGGTAGTTGCGCAGCTTGGACAGCTGCACCTCAAGACCGGGACCCTGGAACAGGGTATGGAGCGGGTAACAGGAGCTCTTCGGGTGCTCGAGACCGCCTCGCCGTCTGCCGGTCTGGGAGCGCTTTACCTCGCGCTGTCCTCCCTCTCCTTCCGCTCCGGTCTGTACCGGGAGACTTCGCAGGCTGCCGAGCG
>DASVZE010000607.1:0-1702 GCA_036391775.1 Chloroflexota bacterium
CCGTGACACCCCAGGACCGGAGGCGACCGGCCGCGGCCCGAGATCGCGTGACGATGAGATCGGTCTTGCTGGCCTCTCGCCGCACCAGATAGCGGTCGAGAGCAGACAGCCGTCCGGCGTCAACGGCGTAGGCCAGGCAGGACTTTCCCATGGCGTGAGCGCATCTGGTCGCCCAGAGAAAGGCCCACAGGAGAGCGTGTCCCCATGTGTCCATATAGGTACTTCCCTCGACCAGGACAAGGAGATCGCTGTCCCGAACCAGCCGCCGCAGCGCCAGGAAGTAGACGGTTGGAATAGGAGCGATGCGCAACGTGGGCCCCTCTGCCACATACCTCCGAAGATTGGCTTCGTTGAGGGTCGGGACCGTGATAACGGCATCCGGACCCAGCACGGCTCGAATATCCTCTATATCTGCCAGGAGGAGTGCCTCGGCTCCCGTATTGTTCGCCCCGTTGTATCCCACCAGGAGCGCTTTCAACGCCGTCATCACACGACCTCTCAATCGTCGAGCTGCTCGCGTGCGAGTCATTCTGTCCAGCATGTGGTGGCCCAGCGATGTGGCTCTACCACCACGCCCAACCTACCCCGCGGATATCCAGGACGCTATCGGGTCGGCGCCCGATTTTTGACGCCGGAGAGGACGAACTGCCCCTAGATTTGCAGACCCGACACGTATTCCAGGATGGCCCAGAGCTGGTTGAACGCCGGGACGTGCGCTGAAAAGATGCAGGCGCGCTTTGTCTCTTCGACCGTGACAATCGTGATGCATGACGTCGACGCGTCGGTCAGTGGGTTCGGCCCGATCTTCCTGGCGGGCATCTGAAAGAACTTCTCGGCTTCTGCCAGCTTCAGCAGTCCGTCGAGCGCGTCGCCACGGATCTGAATCAGCGGATTGGTGAGGCGTAGCGGACTCGTCCGCACGTCCTTTTTCAACGCAACGCGGCCATCTCCGTAGAAAATGACGTGGAACGAGCCCCCGCGGCTGGTCCCTCCAGTGAGCGCGTAGGTGAACACCGGGGTGTGCTTGCCGAGACTGAGATGATGGGCGAGGGCCGGCCGCCGGACTGCTGCGCCAACGGCTCCCGGACTCGCAGAACACAGGGCAGCACCGATAAGTATCGGAAGACAGACTCGGCGCATCGTGATTCTCCCTCTAGCTGATGTTTTGGCTAGCCAAGAGTAGTACAAGAAAAGGCGTAAGAGAGGGGGCGCAGTCGCGCCCCCTCACGTGCCGGGATACAGTGCCTCTAGGTGTGGCAGAACGTCGCGATGACGGTGCCGGTGCCGGGATGGCTCGGGTCGGGCTGGTAACCTGTATTTGTTTTGACCACGACGATTGACGTGATGTTACCACTGATGGTGCTGCCGGACATGGTTACCCCGCTCGACACCGCAACTCCCATGTAGGACGGAATGGTAGTCGCCGGCGGTGGCGGCGGGCTATTCCCGGTGACGGTGGTGTAATTCCCACCGCACACCGGTGGTTCGGCATTCAGCGTGGCCCCGAAACCTTTCATCGCGCTGGGCAGAGTAGCGCCGCTGAACAGGGCGTTGAGTTTATACCACTGCGATCCCCACCACGTTACGGTGGGTGTCGGAGTCGTGGCCAGCGCGTTACTTGCAGTCTTGTCGCCCAACACGAAGGTGCCGGACTTGAGGAAGGAGAACACCAGGGCGGTTTGCGCGTACGGCGTCGCCGCCT
>DASVZE010000608.1:0-3764 GCA_036391775.1 Chloroflexota bacterium
GCCAACTGATATACCAGTCGGGACTCGTGTTTCTGCCCAGGGAAAAATGCAGTCAGATGGGACACTGCTGGTTTTGCGCCTGGATATCCACCTGACGCCCGTGACAGTGAGAGGCACAGTTACCGCGATGAGCGATGGCCAGTTATCCTTGAAAGCGGGTAACAACGCCACGCATGTTCGGATGGATAGCCACACGGTTGTCATGCAGGGCTCGCACCCGCTTACTGTCTCGGATATCGTCGTTGGAGACGACATCTCTGTTCATGGCGATAGTCTTGGCGCCTGGCTGGCGGCCAGCAAGATAATGGTCCATCGCAAGCTGACGGCGTTGGACGGAACAGTGGGTGAACTGACCGCTGACGGCTTTACGCTTGTTACATCCGATGGCGGTCACCGCGTCATTGTGACCTCCACCACCGTCTTCACTGGCGGCACCACAAGTAGTTTCGTGCCGGGAACGGCCCTTCACGTGACCGGGTACCGACGTGGTGACGGTGTTATCCTTGCGACGCGTATCAAACCCGGAAAGAAGACGCGAGGATCGGGATCTGGTACGTACCTTGTCCTGACAACTGTCCAGACAGTACCGGACGCTAACGCTTCCCAGGGCTCGGCGCGCAGAGCTATATCGCGTGGGCGCCTTTGAACGGATCACACACTCTCACGAGGGCAGTCCGGATGCAATGACTCCACCGTTACATAGCGTCCGTTCAGGCAGGCGGCATGTTCGGCATCTCCGGATCTATTGGATTCTCGGCATCCGGATTGATGCCGGTGGAAATTCTGCCTGATCCAGTGCCCCTCGGGCGTTCCGCCCCTGATGTGCCAGTATCCTGGCGGCCGGCTTCCGCTTCTCCGCTGCCCATTTCTTCGCCTCGTCCGGTGCCTGAATGGTGAGTCGGGCTCTCCGACCGCTCTGCTTGATCGTCCATCAACTGCGCTCCTTGCAACTGTCAGCGTGCTACATCGATCTCATCTTGAGGTAACGCTGGATGTCGGGAAGCTGTATCCACGTCAAAACGGCGACCACCAGCAACAGGATTACGAATAAAAGGCGCATCGATCTTTCTCCTTTATCTTTCTGACGGAGTCTGGGACGCGGCGACGAGCCGCCAGACGTCGATCTGCCTCCTTGTCTTCAAACGCTAGAGGTGTAGCTCAGCGACAAATTCACGCTGCGCTTGGCTGAGCTCTTTTGCCACGGACAGCACGAGCTCAATTGCCGGGTCAATGGACGCTCGAACTGGATCGCTGAGCTGGACCAGAATGTTTTCTCCCGACTCGTCGCTCACCATGAGCTCCGGCTCGCAGGCGACCACAAGAGTCGGAATCGGCCTGGCGCCTAGCACCCGGGCCAGAGAGAGTACTTTGAGTGGGTCCATGCTGTGCGCGTCAGGCTGGGTCGTCCGCTCCTGGCTTGGATCGTGTTCGATCACGCTCAGCGTTCCGGGCGGTTCTCCCCGCTGGGCAGCATCGACAAAAATGACAGCATCGTATGTGTCGACTAGCGCATACGCCAGGTCCATCCCGCGAATGCCGTAATCCACGACCTCTGCTCCCGGGGGGAGCTCTCGCTCCTGTAGCCGTCGGGCTACCTCGACGCCGAATCCGTCGTCGCCCAGGAAGATATTTCCTATACCGGCTATCAGTATGCGCCGCATCATGGTGATTCAACCTCAAGAGGCTCAAGCTCTGATATGGAAAAGAAGAACCGATGCCCCGGCTGCCGCGCCTCGCCCAGGTCCCTTCCCGGATCGTCCTCGAGCGTGACTGCAATCTGGACGTTGTCCTCGAAGTCCTGCTCGATTGCCTCAACAATCGCCGCCTTACCATCCAGCGCAAGGTCCAGAATGTCTCCACCAGGGCGTGGGTGGAGGCGAACGCGGCTCCCTTTTTCGATCTCGGATTGTCCGATGATCACGCGCGGCAGAGTCACGTTATCCGACTCCCAGAAGGGGTTCACGGCTCTTCCCTTGCTAAGGATTGCAGTCCCCTCACTGCTCCGTGTAGTTGCATCAGCTGCTCTGGAGAGAGAGACTCAGTCCGGTCGAGGATCTCCCTGGCTTTCGCATCGGTCTCGCGCATCTCACGTTTTTCATCGTCCGTGAGAGTCAGAACGCTTAGAGCCAGTAGCTCGTCGATTTCGGTAGCATCAAAAAAGTCTCCATGGCTTTCCGGCGACACCTGTGGATAGTCATACAGGATGATCGGGGACGAAAGTACAGTGTGACGGTCTCCCCTGTCTCCCACGAGAACCGGCCACGTTCTGATGTTCTCACAGCTTTTCGCGGTATTGGACAGCTCATCGGGCGGCTCGAGAAGGGATATGAATTCGCCGTCGGTCACACGCACTATGGTGTGGGTCGATACCATGGTGTGCGGGAGCGCGTTTTCGCGCCGCAGCGGCAAATCCTGAGGCCACGAAAGAGTGTTTGCAATGCGAATACTGACCTTGTAGAGACGTTTGCCTTCAAACGCGACCGGCACTTGGATCGTTTCGACCTCGATGTCTCCGGCGATGGCGCCCCATTCGCGGACCACCGTCCCAACGTGTCTTCCCGCGGAATCAGAGATGGGCTCTTCGATGGCGCCGGTCGGTATTTCGATTGCTGTGCGCCTGCCGCTGGCCGGGGAAGCCGGCCGGATGAGCAGGGATCCTAGCGACTCGCCGGAAACATCCACGGTGCGCTCCGCTGCCTCTTCCCATGGCCTATAGACTTGATCGTCTACCCGCAGCTCGGAGACCGGACGCCGTGTACTTCCATCCAGTGAGTCTACCGTGCGCCGTACGACCTGCAGGAAGCGCACCCGGACTTCGAGGTCTGTGTTTTCGCTTCCCGCCACCAGGCACTCGGTCTTCATGAACCATGGATCGCTTTGGCCGGTCGATTCACTGTATGCCCTGGGATAGACACCGCCAAAGGTCCAGCGCTGCTGATTTTTCATCGCCGAGCGCCGGTACGGATAGAGAAGGAATCCCTCGTACAACACGGCTTCGGCAACCCTTTCCACGTGCTCCATTAGTGCTGCTCCAGCCTTGCCTCTCGTTCCACAAGGAGCAGTTCGAGGGCGGCCTCCCAGGTGGGAAGCGCTTGTTGCGCTTTGAACGCATAAAGACAATCAAAGACGTCTTTGCGGAGTCGAATCCAAGCGCTGTTAGGAAAGTACAGGTTCATCATGTCCTTCCAGCGCGCAACCGGAAGGCGGAATGTAGCTTCCTTCTCCCACGGAATCTGCGCAATCTGCATGCTCTTGTCGGGCACGGAGTAGAAGACTGTGCCGCTGAACAAGAAGATCAAAGGAATCTCGCCATCCTCCAGGGCATAGAAGTACTTTGCCGCTGCCACCTCAAAGTCATAGCTGCAAGGAACTGGTAGCTCCGCCATGCAACTACCGGTGAACGGCGTCACAACCGAGGTGGTGTTGGTCCAGAGCATGCTTCTCAACGTCTCTCCCCAGCGCGATGGGTCGCCAAAAAGATCGGCCAGGCGGCCCTCCGTGTCGGCGTCATACTGCCGCCGTGTAACTTCGAGTCGCACCTGAGTTCGGAGCAGGATCGACTGAATGTGCTCGCCGTGTACTCCATTCTCAATGCGTAGCTTGAAGAGCATGGTCGGCGCAGCCGCATAGGGCAACACCTCGGCATCGATGACGGCGAAATCGAGCTCAGGCATTTGGCGCGCCCGCCGAGACTGAACGCGACTTTAGACCGGCGAAGTAGGCGTTGATCTCCTTCCAGACCTCCTGCCCCCCGGTCAGTCCTC
>DASVZE010000609.1:0-2430 GCA_036391775.1 Chloroflexota bacterium
CAGGCTGCAATTCCATACATCAGCTCCACGGGCAGCACGGTAAGGAGCGCCGCCGCGCCGCGTAACGCAATGTACAGTAGGAAATTCACATCCTAAGCCGAATGATCCCCGAGCCGCGGCGACGGCAATTCGGATCGAACCCTGCCGGTAGGCCCACTCCAGACGGGTCGGAACATATACCACTGATCGGGTCGTTCCTTAACGACCGACTGAAGTGTGTCGACAATGCGCTGCATCACGGCTTGCACGTCCCTTCGCCGGTCTCCCGTGGGATGCATCTTGATGGCAGGAAACACAACGCATTCGAACGATCTGTCGGGTTGGCGAAACTGATAGATCGGAAGGATGGTAGCACCCGTCTTCAGGGCAAGGACCGCGGGTCCGGCGGGGACTGCGGTTTCCCGTCCAAAGAATTGGACAGGCACACCTTCATCCCCCGGCAAAGGACGATCAAAGAGTAAAGCCAGGACGCCTCCGCGCTTGAGCACACGAAGCATCTGACGGACATCGCGAACCGGGACCGGATTGATACCCAGCTTGCGCCGCGTGTTCTGAATCAACCTATCCAGGTACGCCGGCTTGAAAGTGTCGTAAACCGCGTGGAAGTCACTGGTCAGTCCTGCCAGTCTGAGTGCCCCGACCTCTATTGTCCCGAAGTGGGCGGTGGCAACAATCACGCCCTTTCCGTGCTCGAGAGCAGAGGTGAGGTGTTCCATTCCGCGAACCTCGATATCGGAGATTGGGCTTTCGTGAGGCGACAATAGTGGCAGCTCCAGAAACTCGATAAGGTATTTGCAGTAGTTGCGCATGGAGCGAACCGCCAAGCGTCGCACCCGCGGGTCTCGAGGTCCGAGCCCCAGGATGTGTGCCATGTTGCTCAACAGAATACGACGCTTTTCGCCCCAGACCCAGAAGACGGAATCGCCTATCGCCGTCCCAATCAGATACCGCCACGAACGTGGAACGATGCGCGATAGGAACCCACCGATCTGAATCGCCAAATAGAGTGCCATGCTGTGCCTAGCTCGCGGGAGTCGCTACCGGCTGGTCGGACAATGCTGTTGCTTTGATGTATGCCTCCGTCATCTCGCGTGCCTCCTCGTCCTTATGCTGCACGGGCGGAGACTTCATGAAGTAAGCAGACGGACCCTCCAGCGCGCCGCCGACTCCATGATCCAGGGCCAGCTTGCAGCACCGGATGGCGTCTATCACAACACCGGCAGAGTTCGGAGAATCCCAAACCTCCAGCTTCAGCTCGACGTTGAGCGGAACGTCGCCGAAAGATCGTCCCTCCATTCGTATATATGCCCACTTTCTGTCGGTAAGCCACGCCACGTAGTCACTTGGTCCGATGTGAACACTCTTTGAGTCAAGTTCGTAGTCGAGCTGAGAAGTGACGGCATTGGTCTTTGATATCTTTTTCGATTCCAACCGTTCTCGCTCCAGCATGTTCAGAAAGTCTGTGTTTCCACCGACGTTCAGCTGGCTGGTCCGCTCCATGCGCACGCCGCGATCACGGAACAGACTTGTCAGGACGCGGTGAACGATGGTAGCGCCGACCTGTGACTTGATGTCGTCTCCGATGATCGGAAGGTTTGCCTTCTCAAACCGTCTTCGCCAGTACTGCTCGCGCGCGATAAAGACCGGTATGCAGTTTACAAAGGCGCAGCCCGCGTCAAGCACCTGCTCGACATACCACTTCGTCGCTTCCTCGCTGCCGACAGGCAGGTAGCTAACCACCACATCGGTTCTGGTTTCCTTGAGAATGCTGACGATATCAGCCGTGGGACCTGGCGCTTTGGTGATGACCTCCGATAGATATTTGCCGAGACCATCATGTGTCATACCACGCTCAACTGGCACTCCGAGCCGGGGAACGTCAGCAAATTTGTAGGTATTGTTCTGCCCTGAGAAGATCGCCTCAGACAGATCTTTGTTGACCTTCTCGGCGTCGATATCGAATGCGCAGCTGAACTCAATGTCCCTTATGTGATAACCGCCCAAATTGACGTGCATCAGTCCGGGAACAAAGTCATCGTCATTGGCGTCCTGATAGTACTGCACCCCCTGTACGAGCGCTGAGGCGCAGTTTCCTACTCCGATGATCCCCACTCTTACCTTAGCCACAATAGAGCTCCTTTCATGTCGATTGGCCGGCCGGTTCGTACGACAAAGTCTTATCCGAGGCTTCGTCTGCACATTTTTCAACTTCTATCCCGAGAATTCGGTCGAGGCGTTCTTCGTACGTGCGCAGCGATCGGCGGTCGAGAGAACAAAGCACAAGTCGTCCCTCCCGGCGCGTCTTCACAATTCGCGCTCGCCGCAGCATGCGTAGATGCCATGAGATCAGCGGCTGACTCATTCGTAACTTCGTACCTAGCTGCGTTACCGGAACCTCGTCGTGCTGCGCCAGATAGCGAACAATAAGCA
>DASVZE010000610.1:0-3810 GCA_036391775.1 Chloroflexota bacterium
ACAAGCAGCCTCGCATAATCCTCCTTGGCCTGTTCAAACGCGCCATTGTCAGTCAGATCGCCGCCCTCGCGAGCCGACTTCAATCGCTCTTCGATGGCCGGACTGGCCACGGTGCGAAGGTGTTGCAGTTCTTGTTCGAGCACCGCCTTGAATTCGATCGAGATCTGGCTGGCTTTGTGATGGCTATTCACAGGCATCCTCCTACTGGTTATGCTCGGCAGCAACACGAATAATCCCGCTACCCAGCACCCGCTGCCGCCGCCGCGACACGAGAGCATCATTGTATGGAGCGTCTAGAACCCTGTAAAGTCTCCAGGTTCGCGTATTGATACGTCGGCTGCGTACACCGAGCGCGTTACCCCCTCGGGATCGCGTACGCGAAGTGCGCCGTCAGGATGAATGTCCACGACAGTGCCCATCCACATACCCGAAATGTCATGCACGGCAACGTCTTTGCCGGCAATGTGTAGCGACGAGGACCAAGCTCGTAACACTGTGTCCTGATCCTCGGTGAGGATACCATACCACAGGTTGAGGTGCTCGACCAGAGCAAGTGCCAGATCCTGGCGCCGAACGCGGTATCCAACAATCTCCTCCAACGTCAACGCGGTATCCGGAAAACTCTCGCTATGTAACCCTTTGTTGACGTTGATGCCGATTCCGACAATAACGCACTGATCTCCCGCTGGACCCGTGACCTCGGCCAGAATGCCGCAAACCTTGCGCCGCGCGTAGACGACGTCGTTCGGCCACTTAAGACTGACCTCAACGCCCGCAGACTCTCGAATCGCATCCTTCACTGCAAGCGCGGCAGGCATGACTGCGACTTGCGGAAGGGTTGATCCATTGGGAGAAAGCATGACCGAAAGAAGAAGTGCCGATGCCGGAGGCGCCTGCCAGCTTCTACCACGCCTCCCGCGTCCCGCGCTCTGAAAGTCTGTCCAGATCACCGTCCCGTTGCGCCAGGAATCAGCGGCCAGCTCGCGGGCTATCCGGTTGGTCGAGTCGATGGACGGGTAAAACCGGATATCAGACCCGATCAAACAACTTTTGAACCTGTGCGCAATAGCAGATACGTCCAGACTGCCGGCCGGATCTGGCTCGGAGTCAGGCATTACGTGACAAAAGAAGAACGGAGCGCCGCTTGGCGCTCCGCTCCGGTTGGATTCCGACATCCCACACGCTCGTAGTGAGCGAGCGCTGGAGGAGTGTCAGCAGACAGTCACCTCCGTGCAGGAAGTCGGGCAACTACTACTACTATCCACTGCACATCACCTCCTTTATGCCTATGACTGAACGATACCAGAGGCGGCTTTCAACAGTCAACGGATACCGGCCGGAAATGAGAAAATCCGCGCTCTCATGCCGGAAATTGCCGTGTTATACTGGCCTGATCTCGCGCCGGCGCGGAAAGGGAATGCATGCGGAGTCCCCTGTCCTCACTCTTTGGGATGTTCTCCAAAGATTTGGGCATCGATCTTGGAACAGCCAATACGCTCGTCTTTGTTCGTGGCCGCGGCGTTGTCATTTCCGAGCCGTCCGTGGTGGCCATCGATAAACGATCGAAGCGAGTTCTGGCTATTGGCGCCGAGGCAAAACGCATGGTTGGCCGCACGCCTGCAAATATCGTAGCTATTCGACCGCTCAAGGACGGCGTGATCGCCGATTTTGAAATCGTTGAGAGCATGCTTCGGTACTTCATCAATCGAGTGCATGAAGAAGTGGCCCTGCTGCCCCGTCCACGCGTCGTCGTGGGCATACCTTCGGGCGTAACCGAGGTGGAGCGTAGAGCAGTGTCGGATGCTGCAGTCAACGCCGGTGCGCGAGAGTCTTATCTGATTGAAGAGCCGATGGCGGCCGCCATCGGTTCCGACCTGCCGATAACAGAGCCGAGCGGCAGCATGATTGTGGACATCGGGGGGGGAACCACCGAGGTCGCGGTCATCTCGTTGGGCGGAATCGTCATCAGCCGGTCCGTCAGGATTGCGGGCGACGAAATCGATGAGATGATCCTCCAGTTTGCCCGGCGGGAACATGGTCTGTTGATCGGTGAGCGCACGGCCGAGCAGACTAAGCTAACAGCGGGCTCTGCGCACGATGAGGTTCCCGAGAAGCGGGTCACGCTCCGTGGGCGCGATGTTGTGAGCGGACTGCCAAAATCAGTAGAAA
This sequence comes from Chloroflexota bacterium, assembly GCA_036391775.1. Lineage (GTDB taxonomy): Bacteria > Chloroflexota > UBA5177 > UBA5177 > UBA5177 > DASVZE01. The sequence continues at coordinate 2,170 of DASVZE010000610.1, forward strand.
TATCCAGCATCGAGCTCCGAGAAGCGATTGAGCCTCCCGTAGCGGAGATCGTGGAAGCAGTTACCACGACAATTGAAGAGACTCCGCCGGAACTGATTGCCGACATCATGGATCAGGGAATCACGCTGGCTGGCGGTGGTGCATTGCTTCAAGGACTGGACCGGCGCATCGCCGAGGAGACCAAGATGCCGGTCACTATTGCGGATGATCCCCTGACTTGTGTCGTACGTGGAACCGGTCGCTGTCTCGAAGATTTGGACACGCTTCGCAAGGTATTTGTGTCGCCGCAGGACGGACGAGTCCCGCGCTAGGGGTCCTGACTGCCATGGTTGAGACACGAGGAAGCAGGCGTTTCGCTCTCTTATTTTTTGGGGCGGCTTTTCTCATTCTTTTCGTGGGACGATGGGTGGCACCAGTGAACCATGTGGCCTTGGGCGCCGCCGCTCCCTTTAATGCAGTCGCAAGCGCCGCGGCGGGCACAGTGGGCGATATGGTGACGGGCGTGGTGCAAGGTCCTGGGCTGCGGTCCGAAGACTTACGATTACGCCGCGCGATGGCGAAGATATTGCAACAAAACGTACTGCTGCAAGAGAAGATTCACGACGATGCTCTCATCCGGCGCATGGCACACTTTGCTGACTCTCATACTCATCTCGATCTTCTGGGCGCGCGCGTGATCGGACACGACCCGAATGATCTAGCGGACTTTATTCTGATCAACAAGGGTACTCGCGATGGCCTCCAGGACGGTATGACGGTGCTCGACGACGGCGGGTACTTTGTGGGCGCGATCTCGGATGTCAGCACGTCGATGTCCAAAGTCCTCCTCATGACGAGCCCAAGTAGCTCTGTGGGAGCGCTAGACGTTCGAAGCCGCGCAACCGGTCTGGTGGAGGGCAGGTACGGCGCCCGGCCCACTCTGCAATGGGTACTGACAGGCGTAAACGTGCATAAAGGAGACTTTATCGTAACCTCCGGTCAATACGAGCTTTTTCCACGGGCACTTCTGTTGGGCCAGGTGGTCGGCGTGCACCGACGTGCCGTTTCCGACTTTCAGACAGCAGACGTTCAACCGTCGGCCGACTTTGGAAATCTCGAGCTCGTTCAAGTGGTTCGTAATTTTGTACGGCCCGCTCCCAGCCGGGTCTTACCTATCCTGCCTAGCAAATGAACCTCAAACGCTTCCATCCGGCAATATTCACCGCACTCTGGCTGCTGCCTGTCCTTGCCATCTTTCAAACGAGCGTGGCCGACAGGTTCGCGATCAACGGCGTGATACCCGGGATTATGCTCGTCGTCATCGTCAACTGGGGAATATTGCGCGGTACGGACGAAGGCATGTTATGGGCTCTCCTCGGTGGCCTATGCCTGGATGTATTCACCAGCTGGCCATTCGGGACGAACACTGTCGCACTCGTCATAGTCGCAAGCGTTGTCAGTTTGGGTCAGGGTACATTCATGCGCACGCATGTTTTGTTGCCACCGGTCACGGTGTTCGCCGCAACCGTGCTGTTCTATTTAATTGCACTCTTTATACTTGCCAGCACACAACACAGTGTGGACTTTCTACAAGCACTTCAAACCGCGGTCATACCTGCCGCGCTGTACAACGGTGCGCTCAACGTTCTAATCTTTCCCCTT
>DASVZE010000611.1:0-3432 GCA_036391775.1 Chloroflexota bacterium
CTGTCGAGCGACTTCGTTGATCGAGCACTGGCCAGCGCTTCCAACCCACGGGGCGCACTGGTCAGCCAATCCTGGCCCGTCTAGCCTTCGTCAGAACCGCCAGATAGTGAGTGCGCAAGATGGGTGAGGCGGCCATGGCGCGGCACATAGTAAGCGAGTGAGGTGCAAGGAGGCGAGCTACGGGAGGAGCCAGCGTGACGCGGCGTGCTTCCAGAGAATAGGTTGGAAAGAGAGATCGGATCTCACGTCGGCGGATGCCGCGTGTCTTGCGATTAGTCGGGTTTACCCAGAAGTCGTACCAGAGGATATGGCCGCCATGAGACAGCACACGATCCATCTCGCCGGCAATTGCCTGCTTGAGCGTGGCATCGAGGATCGAAGACATCATGGTGCCCTGACAAACCAGATCGAAGTTGGCGTCGGGAAATGGAAGTTGATGACCGCTTGAGATGAGGAAGTGCGCCGCCGGAAATCGCTTCTCTGCTATGACAAGGCGATCCGGGAGTATGTCGACTCCCCAATACAGTTCCGGTTGCGCTCCTTGGACTTGCAGGTCTTCAAAGAATGCACCGGCACCGCAGCCTACTTCGAGGATCCGTTGACCGGCGAGAGACCCGCCGAAATAGCGTTGGATGAGACGGCTGAGCTCGTGCCGGAGCTGCTCTCGGTTGAAGACATGACCTAGATTCTGAACGCGCTCGCGCCTGCGGACGAGCGGATCAGCTTCCCGAGCAGCGTATGTAGCCCGGAGTCGAGACAATTCCCCGCCATACTCCCCCTCTTTTGACACATGGGTTGAAGCATCCTGGTCTGTCACGGTTTCCCCGTTCTGCAAAGCTCGGGAACATTCCTCTGGCAACCTGTCCGAGCGCTGGCACATGACCCGTGGCGCCAGGACTAGAGGGATAAAAGGCTCTCGAATGCCTGGGGGGATTATAAGCCATGTGCCAACTAGGACACTTCTATTCTGGAACCGGACGGCCATGAGTGGGCTGTGACCGGCACGGTGGCGAACAAAGCGCTATTATTCCCGCATGATGTACGGTGAACGGTCTCCTGGACGAGTTGATTTCGACGGACGGACGCCGGATCACGTTGATCGGCCTTTCGCTCGCGCTCGCTGGCACAGGATCGAACATGCCGCCCATCTCCTGGGCGTGACACGACGTACTATTCGCCGTAGGATACGGGACGGAACCTTGACCGGCCTCTACCATGACGGTCAGTGGCGCGTGCTCTTGGTACAGACGGATAACGATGAACCGCATGGAATTGCGCAGCGCGTCCCATCCCGTCAGGCACAGGACGACATTGATGAGATTACCTATCAACGTGAAGAGTGGCAGTCGCTTATGAGTTTGGTGCGCGATCTGCAACGGACCAATATGGAGCTAGCCGGCCAGGTCGGATACCTGCAAGGGCAGCTAAAGCCGGTGCATGACCGAATGCATGCGCTGGAGGAGCCGGATTGGGGGACCGTTTACGCGATGTCGCTACCGTCTGAGCTTGAGGAGGTGCGATCGGCCGTCAACACAATGGCGGAGCAGCAGGAGCGGCACGAATCTCAGATCCAGGAAGAGTTCGCTGAAGTCCGTCGATCCATGGCGTCATTGATGAGCACTTTCGACGATCGACTCGAGTATCGTAATCTGCTCCTGTATGATCGACTCCTTGCTTCCGCGGCTGAGGAACGAGAGCGACGCGGTCTATGGAGCCGCCTCTTTCGCCGATAGATGAGAACGATGAACCCACCACGCAAGCACCGCACCTTGCAGTTGTCCAGTCCCTCGAGAAGTCGTGTTGCCTTGAGTCTCGCCGTGTGGGTCGTGGGCGTGCTCATCACGCTATGCGCTTCGTTTCTCTTTCATCTCGGCCCCGAGGTGGTTTTTGTGCTTCTCCTTGCTTCTCTTCTGCTTGCCGAGGGGTTTAGAGAAGGATGGTGGAGCAAAGGGATTGGACGTTGATCTAGCTGAGGGGAAGCGACCCGGGGCTACACTGCGATTTGGCATGCCGTGTGGAATCCAGTTCAGGACCCTCTCGAGGCTGTTTAGACAGTCGAGGATAAACATGGGTATCGATGTCCAAGAGAGAAACTTCGGCCCCGCAACCGGGTGCGATGCCGCTCCGTAAGACGCGAATGCAACGCATCACAGTTGTGACAACGAGTCTGATCCTGCTTCTCAGTGCATGCGGCCCGCACGCTCTGGCCTTCCAGCATGTTGGACCGTTCTCAGGCTCGACCTTCTTTGTGAGCTCGGACGGCACAGACACGGGACGATGCATCCTCCGGGCGCCATGTGCCTCCTTGGCGTACGCGACGCACCTTTCCCGGCCGGGTGATCGGGTGCTGGTTGGCAGTGGAACGTATTTTGGACCGCAAGTTATCAATGCCTCCGGTAAGCCGGGAAAACCGATCCTGGTTGAAGCCTCCGGAACCGTCGACTTCACCAGACGAGCACCGGCAAACGACGCGGAACAGCGGATCTCGCTGCTGACGGTGGCAAGCGGCTCAACATACCTTATCGTCCGTGGGTTCACCGTGCTCGGCATGCAAGGTCGCCTGGATGCCGAGCTCAATGCCGCGCCGGGTGGGCCAACAGGAGCGGAGGTGATAAATGATACTGGTGGAGGGCCGTGGAACACTGATGTGACATTTGATCGCCTCACCGTTCGAAACTCGACCAGCGGCTGCATTAAAGCAGCCGGTCATGCCGTCGTTACCCATAGCATCGTGACGAATTGTGGTATGACGGGCGACACGCTGGCACACGGTATTTACTGTGCCGGGGGTCAGAGTACGATCAGGGACAACACAGTGGAGGGCACGTCGGGGTATGGTATCCACTGCTATGGAACATCATCGGTGAATGACATCATTGCGAACAACGACGTCTCAGGTGCCTTCTACGCCGGGATCCTTGATGACCAGACGGGCGCGATCATACGCTGCAACCTGATCCATGACAACGGTTGGGGTATGACGATCGCGCCTCAGTCCGTAGTGAAAGACAATGTGTTCTACCACAACAATGTAAGTAGCGCCGCTCCAGGCTTTGGCATTTTGTTTTCCGGCGCCAGCGATGACACGATTGCAAACAACACCTTCTACCAGGACGGGACTGAGCTGCAGCTGTCCAACGGCCAGGTGACGGGAGCACTGCATATCGAGAACAACATCTTTGTGGGGAACGGCTTGGACCCGGCGATCTCGTCTTCCCTGCTCAATGGATCGAACAATGTCGTTGACCATAACGACTATTTTCACGCTGTGGCTCCGAGTGGTGGTCAGTCAACAGCCGGAATGAACGTTGATCCACTTTTTGTGCATCCTCCCTCCGATTTGCGACTTCTTCCCACCTCTCCGCTCATCGGAGCTGGAACAGCGACGGTGCCACACAGTCCGACGCCTGATCTCAGCGTGGGAGCCCCGGG
>DASVZE010000612.1:0-3296 GCA_036391775.1 Chloroflexota bacterium
GAGCCGTCAGCAACAGCAGGTTCTTGAGACCGTCATTGGGCCGCAGCGCGGCGTACATGGTGGTGAGAATGGCGCCGATACACCAGCCAAGAAGACTGAACTCGTTAGATCCGGAGAGCGACTTGACCTTGCGTACGGCGCGAGGCATGTACTCCAGAACATAGTCGTCAAACGTCAGATCCTTGTCTTCCGGTCCAGGTACGCCCCAATCCAACAGGTAGACGTCGAATCCCTGCCGTACCATATATTCCACAAAGCTGTTGCCCGGACGAAGATCGAGGATCGAGGGGCGGTTCATGAGGGCAAACACCAGGAGGAGCGGTATCGGATGACGCTTCTCCGCCGGGACCACCGGCACATAGCGGTACAGCGTGGCCTTGTTGAGAGTCCAGACCGCCTCCTTGGGCGTCTGGGCAACAGGATAACGAGTGGTTGTGACTTTGACAAAAGTACGGAACCGCTCTTCGATCTTTTGCATTTCTGTCTGCAATTCGGCTTGACTGCCTGATGTACTTGTCATGATCATCCCTTTTCCCTGCCTTTTCGCATCATAATCGAAGTCCTCCACCGACGGTAATCACCTCGCCGGTCACATAGGCCGCTTCGTCTGAGGCGAGAAATGCCACGACATTGGCGATGTCGGACGGCTCGCCGATGCGCCCGAGGGGGACAGACGACACGTACTGATCGAGGACCGATTCCGGCATGCTGCGCGTCATCGCGGTGTTGATGAAACCAGGACAGATGGCGTTGGCCGTCACCTGATAGCGCGCCAGCTCTTTGGCTACTGTTCTGGTCAGCCCAATGACGCCGGCTTTGGCGGCAGCGTAGTTTGCTTGCCCGATGTTTCCCATGGAGCTGACGGACGAAATGTTGACGATTCTGCCCGATCGCGCCTCTCGCATCGCGCGGATGGCCGCTCTCGTCATGTAGAAAACACCACTCAGATCGACCGCGATGACTTCATCCCATTGCCGGTCGGTCATTTTGTGCACCATGGCGTCGCGGTTGATGCCCGCATTGTTGACCAGGATGTCAATCCTACCGAACTGATCGAGGGTTTTCTCCACCAGCTCATCACATGCCGCGGGATCCGACACATCGACCTGCTCGGCGCACGATTCCCCGCCACATGCCTCGGCCACCGCGGACGCGTCCAATAGATTGCAGTCAGCACACACCACGGTCGCACCCTCGCACGCCAGCTTGCGCGCGATTCCCTCGCCGATGCCGCGACCTGCTCCTGTTACAACTGCGACTTTGTTCGCCAATCTCAACGTCTTACCTCCTGCGGCTCAAAGACTCTCGCAGAGATGAACCGCGACTGCAACGAATCGCCGATCCCCCTCGCGCGAGATAATCACTCGCGGCAATGGGTACGGTCACGCGGGGGCGAGCATCTCGCGAAAGGTGTCCGGAGCCTCGCCTACGTCCTTGCGGAAAGGGACACTTCAGTAAGTGCAATTCCCCCTTAGATGTATACCACTTTTAGCTTGGGTTTGCACCTACTAGATCCGCCACATGACGGTGCGGAGCCCGGCAAAGTCAATCACCCATGGCCTTGAGAACCTTATCCATGGCCTCAAACCAAGTGGCGCCGGTCGAGGTGGCGAGGTCGTCCCAGGGAGCAACGTGCGTGCTGGGATGGATGCCCATCGACGCGAGAGCCATGTTGTGGCCGAGCGCCATGGTGTCTGCAATGGTTCGAAGCCAAGCCTGGCACATGAGAAGGTTGAGGACGTTTGCCAGATATGCGCCCTCCATGACCGCGAGCGTGGGGCTCAAAACTGGTGTAGCGACGGATTGTGGACGGCCACCACCGATCTGCTTCGCTAAAGCTGAATTCATGTCGAACTCCCTTTGTGATGTAACCAATCTTGAAGCTGAGGAGCGCCCAGGCTGGAGCGTACATAGTGGAGACTAGCGCGGTAACACAGGGACGTCACGTCCAGCGCTACCGGTGAATCGCATTGACGCTGCCGCAGCTGGAGGAACCACCACGATCCGGCAGTGCAGATGCTGGATCAGCCTCTCGGTAACATTTCCGATGGCATGATGAGATCTGGCCGTGTGGCCATGACTCGCCAAGACGACGTCCGTCACCGCCCAGTCCCTGGCTGTACGAATGAGCATGGTCGGTACGGAGCGTCCGGTGATGACGTTGACGCGGACGTCACAGTGCAAAGTGCGTGCAACCGACTCCAGATAGGCCAACGTTCGTGCCCAGGCCTCAGAGGCCGACAGCGCCGGAACGGGGACAACCTGGGTCAGCCAGAGACACGTGTTCCAGTCCATTGCCAGGCTTTCCGCCAGCGGCAGTACCGATTCGGCAGACTCCGATCCGTCGAGTGGGACCAGGAGTCTCGGGTGCGACAGAACACGGGTGCCGTTGGGGCGGCTCACCAGAATGGGTACAGGGCTTTGCGCCATCGTGGTGTGGAGTTTGCTTCCCGGCGCGAGCTTACGACGCGGGTCGAGATCGCGCGCGGCGACGACGATCATATCCGCATCCAGGGCTGAGGCGGCGGTGAAGAGATCATCCTCCAGTTCGTCATGGATCTCCGGCACCCTGACCGCCACGCCCCGATCGCTCAACGCCGCAGCTATGTCCCGCGCAGTCTGCTCCTTGTCTGCACCTTGCTGTCGCTCGTCGCCCGGCGTCTCCCGTTGACTCTTTGGAAACGGGCCCGGGTTCCGAATGAGAACGAGCTCTCCGTCCGGCCCTACCAGCCGCAGGGCGTCAGGAATAACGGATGCTGCGTCTGTCATGCTGTCGATTGGAACAACTACCCGCATCATGATGTCTTTCTCCTCGGGCGACGTGCGTCCGCGCGCCGTGGCAGCAGCCGCCATGAAGCGCATCCCCGAGGCGAGTTGCGAGCGGAACGGCGGACGTGCTCTGGAATGCGCCTTCCCGAATCAACTATCCGACTCACGGGGACCAATGGCTATCGGGCGCGGGCCTGATATTTCCCGCCGGGGCAGCCTATTTTTGGCCGGACCCACCGGGACTCGGCGGTGACGCTTACTTGGGCCGGGAGAAAGAGCAAGGTCTCCGTACAGTTGCGGAGCAGGCGTACACTGGGAACAAGGTCCGCGCGCGGCGCGGTTCCTGTCATGTTGGTAGAGTTTCAGGGGATTCCTATGTCGAACCGCCTGCTGATGGTGCACTTCACTCCGCCTGGAGTAATCGGGGGGGTCGAGCACATCATGCACCAGCACATACAGGTGCTGTCGGCTCGCGGCTTCGAGATCGAGATTATCGCGAGCCGGCAGGGAAACCATGATGCCCCGGT
>DASVZE010000613.1:0-3138 GCA_036391775.1 Chloroflexota bacterium
GCCGGGTCGGGCCGCGTTATGACGACAACGGCAATGAGGATCAGAGAGCCTAGCATTGCCCATCCCACGTACGCCTGCTGCCATCCAAGCCACCCGTCAAAGTTCAGGCGGGCAGTTGTGAGCGGTGAGATGGATGAGTGCGTCGAGTAGTATCCGGGATACGGAGCCCCCACGCTGTACTTGATGGCGGTAAAGAATGGCCTAAACAGATTGCGCACTGTCCCCGATGCAAGGATCACGAGATAGAGGCCGATGGCGACACCGGTCGCCGGGATCATGGGCCGGATAAGTCGATGGAGACGGCGCTCAGGCCCGAAAAAGTACCAGGCGAGCACGGGGAGAGCCCAGAAGAAAAGCGAGATTCCCTTGCTGAGCTGGCCAAGGCCGAGCAGCACACCGAGCAGCACCGCCTGGTGTGCGGGACTTTCCACCTTCCGGAACATACGAACACTCTGAATCGCTATAGAGACACCGAGTAGCTGCACCAAGGGATCGAGGAGCGCCATGCGTCCGAAGAAGAGCTCATACGGGCAGACAGCAAACAAAACTGCCGCCAGGATGGCGACGATGCGATCGCGATAAAGCTGCCACGCGAGCCACCAAAGTGCCGGCATCGTCGCCAGCCCGCAGAGAACGCTTACCGTGCGGCTAGCCAGCAAGCGATCGGACCAGAGGTGCTGGGCAAAGGCAGCAAGCCACACAAAGAGTGGGGGAACGGCATAGTCGAAGGAACCGAACAAATCGTTCACCGTACGCGGATATGCAGCCACATGGGCATACCAGACTGCAATTGCTTCATCGTCGAAGACGGGTAGGGCATTGAGGCTGTGAAACCAGAGCACTGCAGCACCCAGCACAGCGAGAATCAACGCCGCGATACTCGCTACGTCGTGAATAGCGACCCGTTGCCGGACATATGCCACAGCACCGAGCTGTACGGGACCCGCTGTCCGGGCAGGAATCTCCTCGATCGCCGACATCTCACTATCAATGCGCACAGAGCACTCCAACGTATTCCAGCGGATTTTGCTCGGCAGCAAACTGCAAAACTACATGCCAGCCAGGAGGGTGATTCTGCAAGAGATGATACGCCGTCGCAGATGACGGCACGCCGTCCGCCTGCAGCATATCCAACTGTGGCTGGTTAATCACGATACATCCCCGGTGATGCACGAGCAGATTGTCGATGATAGGGTGTCCCAGAGCCACCTCACTCTGGACACGTCTCAAATGGTAGTGCGTCAAATAGGTGAGAATGTTGGCCGTGCCTGCGTCGGCATAGATCGGCCCGGAAAACCGTGGAAGAGACTGAAGGAGTCGATTACTGTTTGGCACCAGATTTGGTAACGACACAGTAGCGTAAACAAGACTGGATAAGCCAAAGACCGCGACGAGGAGACCGCCGGCAAACGCGCTCTGAGTTCGCCGTGGTCCCGTAAATCGCCATGCCAGGGCACAGGCAAGGGTGAGGACGATCGCAGTTCCGGAGATAACGAGAGCGTCAATCAAGCGGGCGCCGTGTTGCTGCCACCACACAGCACGCGATCCATGGAGATGCAAGATCTGCGCGAGGCGCATTAGAAGTCCGGCCGAGTCCCAGGAAATCAAACGCACTGCTTGCTCCTCGCTCTCTGCCAGAGATTTCCCAGCGCCGCGGCGATTAGAAGAACAGCCGGATACTGGATGCCATGAAGATACCGCGGCTCGACCTGAAGCAACGGAATGAGTGGATGAATCTTGATGACCGCAAAGGCGAAAACGAGGCAGGTCCCAAACAGCCAGATAACGGTCAGCCAGTCCTCAAACCGCACGATGTGGCTCCGCAATGCCACAACTGCCCAGACCGTAAGCACGGCGTAAAAGAACACTTCCGGGTAGCCGGGGTTGAACACGACCACAGGCCACTGGACAATGAAGTGAAAGAGCGATGTGGCAGGTTGGGCTGCGGTGTGGTTGTGCAGCGCGGTTAGTCGAAAGAGCGCGTTGCCTTCGGCGTGCCAGTACAGCAGACATTCGGCAACGAGACCAATGGCCAGCACTGCAAGCAAGACCAAGACGCGGCCGGCACCACTCTTTCCGTTGCGGCGCCAGGTGGCCAGCATACAGATTGGCGTGAAAACAATGTAGGCTTCCCAATTCAGATACGCGATCAGCAGGCAGAACCCGCACCCGGCAGACAAGTAGGCCGCCATGCGGCGCGAGTTGGCCTTCCCGCTCCGATAAGCCAGCAGCACGGCAAGGCCACCGTAAAAGGCAGCCGGTAAGTCGGGATAGACCAGCGATGCGTACATGATATCGAGCGGAAAACAGGCCAGCAAGAGGGCCGCGATCAGCCCGACCCGTTGATCGAATAGCTCTTTACCCAGCAGGTAGATGAGGGGAATGGACAGAAGGGAGATCAGCATCGGGTAAAGCGTGATACTCCAATCGTGGAGGCCGAAGAGTCGAATCGCTAGCGCTGTTGGGGCGATCAGGCCTGTGCGCACATCCCACTGATTCGGTCCAGGCAAGAAATGTCCGTGCGCGACCAGGTAGCCGTCAGCGATATAAGCGGAGTCGTCACCGCCCGCGAACCCTTGAAAATTCAGGAGCCTGAGTATAAGCGCGAAGCTCACGACGCCGAGCAGCAACCCTGCCACGACCCTCCTCGAAATAGACGGAGCCGGCTGAGCGGAAGAAAACTCTGCAGAAGACAGGCCCGGGCGCTCGATGGCGTCTTCCTCTGAAGGCTCGTGCATATCGACATTCGGACGCATCTCGGTCACATACCGTTCGCACGGCCGATCTTCTTTACCAGGGCGAGAAGATCGTGCCGTCGCCGCTCAAATGAAAAACAGGTGGCAATCCGCTCCGCAATCGCGGGACGTAGATCCGATCCTTGTGCCAGGGCCCGGCGAATACCTGTGGCAACCGAAGAGACATCTGCTGGATCGACAAAGACTCCATACTCACCGACAACCTCGGGCAGTGCGCCTTGACGCGACACCACAGGAATGCACCCTCGAGCCATAGCCTCAGCCAGGGCGCATCCAAAACCTTCGTGAGCGGAAGCCTGGACATAGACCGATGCATCGTCGAGCAGCGCGTCGAGGTCCGGCTGGGAGAGAAAGCCTGTTATTTGCACATTGGGCGGAGCCA
>DASVZE010000614.1:0-1984 GCA_036391775.1 Chloroflexota bacterium
TCATGCATCCGCATGGGGAGCCGGCGCCCCTGTCAATTCCACCGGAACAGGTTCAGGTTGTTTTGCTCGACGGCTCCTGGCGAGAGGCATCGGCGATGGCGCAGGAGGTGAAGGGATGGGGACGGCTCGTTAGATTGTCCCACACGGGCGTGAGCCGTTATTGGCTCCGCTCACAGGCCGATACCGAGCGCTTTTCGACGGCGGAGACATTGATCTTTCTCCTACGGCATTTCCGGCTCGATCACGCGGCCGAGGCGCTGCGCCTGCAGCTCGAGCTCCACGTGTACGCCAGCCTGCGCGCACGCGGTCACAAGGAGGCGGCACAAGCCTTCCTCCTCGAGTCACCCATTGCGACCGCGTTCGCTCCGCTCATCGCTCAACTCGACGTGCGCCGCCCGCGGTGATCGCAGCTCACGTGTTCACGGGCACAGCGGCGATCTGCTGAAACCTGTCCCGAGAATGAACTAGGCCTTCCAATTGGCTCACCGCAAAGAGGCGCAGGAGTCGTAATACGGTACGCGTGAAATGAGTGGTCAAAAAGGAGCGGGCCAAACCGCTTTTTTAACCACAAATGGGCACCGATTCACACGGATACCGAACCTCGATCAAAGTGCGCACTCACTGCGCCGACTACGTCGTCTTGTGAGCGCGCTCGGTGGTGGAATTTCTCGGATGCACGCGCCGTCGGTTTGGCGGTAGGAGACAGGCAGTAAAGTTTAGTCAAGCGGCGAGGCATTTGTTTGATGGTGTTTTCGGCACGAACGGCTGGTTTGAGACGAGCACAGCGGTGAGGCGTCGGACTTGTTTGCGCATGACATCGACGAGCGCCTGTTTGTGCTCCTTGCCGGCATCGCGCAGGGCTTGGTAGTAGGCGGCGTTCTCCGGGTCTTTGCGTAGGGAGCAAAAGCTGGCTTGGAACAAGGCAGTACGGCCAGAGCAGATTCCGCGTTTCGACATTTTGACTTTGCCGACCCACTTGCCGGAACTACGCAATCGTGGGTCGGTGCCGAAGAGCGCCTGCAGTCGCGCGGTGATCTTCTTCTTTTTACCCCATCCCTCGAAGCTTTCGGGCAGGTAGGTGCTCATAACCGTCGCTGTACGCTCCCCGAAGCCTGGGATCGACATGATCAACCGGACTCGTGCGGTCGGCTGGCAAGCGTTGGTGCGCTGATCACAGTCTTCAAGGTTGGCGACCAGCGACTGCATCGTGGCCAACAGGGTCAGCACCGCCGGTACACAAGCCGCTGATACCGCGGCGTCGGCCAACGTCTGACGACACGCCAGATCTAGCGCCTCGGTTTTGCGGGCGGCGAGTTTGCGCCGCTGGAGCTCTGGGAGTGCGAGCCAGGCCTCGGCCGTGGGAGCAGCCTGGAGGATCTTGGCCGCGCAGACCGAGTCGGCGGCAATTTTGGCTGCGAGCAGCGCCGGGAACACCAGTTCGAGGTGGCTCTGCAATGCCTTCTTCACGTTGGTCAACGTGCGACGCAACGTACCGCGGGTATGATCGAGCTGCCGGCGTGCCTGCTCGGTGGGCGTGCGGCGATAACGGAACCGATTGAGCTCATCGGCATGCAGGCGGGCTACTTCGGCCAAGCGCCGTACGTCGACGTGGTCGGTCTTGTGTTGACGCAGTGCGTTGGCAAACGATTCCAGCCGCGCGACCAAGAGCGGATTGAGCACGTAAACCTCGCCCCCTGCACGCACCAGACGTTCGGCCCAGGCGAGGTGATAAATCCCGGTCGCTTCCATGATGATCAGGGTGTCCGGCCAGGTCGCGCCATGGCGGCCCAGCGCGCTCTGCAGAGTTTGCCAGCCTGCTTGGTCAGCGGTAACGGTGCCGTGCCACAGGCAGGTACCATCCGCGCGGTCGAGTTGCACAACCGCACTGTTTTGGGCAATGTCCATCGCGAAGATATAGCTCTTTGTCATGGCAGGTGGTGGGTTTGAGGACGGCCCGCGTGGCTTCGGCTTGTGGCCAAGTGAA
>DASVZE010000615.1:0-2196 GCA_036391775.1 Chloroflexota bacterium
GTTTATGGCAAGCAGCACGATCGTTTTGACCAGATCTACGGAAAAGAATTTATTTACGATCAGCAAACGGGGATCGTGACCGGCAAAGGGGAGGTGCAGATTGATTTGCAATCCAACCCCGCAGGTGTGGCGCAGCCGGACCAGACCGCTCCTAAAGAGCTGAAGAATCCTCTCCATGTGCGCACCACCGGGCTCGTGTTCAACCAAAAGACAGGAGACGCCTACACACCGGAGCGCGTGGATTGTTCCGTGCAACAGGCGGTCGGCTCTTCGGTCGGCGCCACCTATGTCGCGAAAGAGGGGATGCTCGACATGCATTCCCAGGTGCACGTTGTCATGACCGGCTCATCTGCGGGTACCCTCGATGCAACCCACGGGGTCATCCATCGCGATCCCCGAGTTGTAGATCTGGATAATCCGCATCTCGTACACGGTCCGGAAACTTATGAATCGGACCACGCGACCATCTATTTGCGGCCCGACAACTCGGTCGATCACATGGTGGGAACCGGCCATGTCAAGATCCATATGGAGGGTGACTCGCCCATCGACGCGCGCTCCGAGCGTGCGGACCTTCTCATGCTGCCAGAAGAGAACAAGTCGGCTGGTCCGGAGCCAACTCTAAAAACAGGTTTGCAGCCGGTTTCCAAGCCTCAGCCCGCAGCCAAGAACCATATGGAGACAGCGGATGCGAAAGCAGTCGATCCCCTTTCCCAACCGGCTCCCCATAACCTCCTAAGAACGGCGATCCTGACCGGCAATGTTCACGCCGAAAACCATGGCCCGCAGCCGATGGAAGGCGATTCCGGCCGGGCTATTTTCAATTTCACCGGCAAGAACATTCTCACGACGGGACGGGCAGAGGACAACGTTCGCATCGTGCAGCATCATGTCGGCGGCAGCAAGCCTGATCAGCCGGCCGGGGCCACCGGGACGCAGAAGTCAAGTCAATCTTCGACTCCACAGGACATCATTGTGAACGCGCCTATCATTGATTTTGCAGTCGGCAACGAAGGCAAGAGCTTGCAGAGCGCGGTCACATCGGGTCCGCCGAAGATCACGATTATTCCGAGCGATGGGGCTAAAGGCCAGACAACTGTCATTACCTCGCGCAAGTTCTTCGCCAAGTTTACCGACGACAGCCGGCTGCAGTCGGTTCATGGAACTCCCGACGCCCGTATAGTCAATAGCGCTCCAAACGAACCGGATCGGGTCAGTACCAGCGACGTGCTTGATGTCGCGTTTCATCCGGCGGGAGGGATCGAGTCGGGGCTGCAAACCGGCAATGTGGCGTATGTGGATGCGGATCGGAAAGCCTGGGGCGATCGTGCGCGCTACACCCCGGACGACCAGATGCTTTATCTGAATGGCTCTCCGCGCTTCGTCCAGGGAGGAATGACGACCACGGCGCATGCCATGCGCATGGACCGGGGGAAAGGGGATGCGTACGCCGAGGGCAACGTCAAGAGCACTTATAGCGACTTGAAGGAGCAGCCGAACGGAGCCTTGCTGGCCTCGTCGGACCCTATCCATGTGACCGCGATCAACATGGTTTCCCACCGCGATCCCGGCGTGGCAACATATACCGGCAACGCTCGTCTATGGCAGAACACCAGCGTCGTGCAGGCACCCATTATCGTTTTTGATCGAGACGCGCGCAGCGTTCTGGCCGATGGTACCCCCGATTACCGCGTCTCGACGGTGTTCATCCAGACCGACTCCAAGGGAAAAACCACCCCGGTGCACATTACTTCCGATCACCTGACCTACTTCGACAACGAACGGCGGGCGCACTTCACCGGATCGGTGATCGCCAGGAGCGAGGACGCGACGCTCACCTCCGATCAGTCCGATGTGTACTGGCTGCCACAGACGGCGCCGGCAAATGACTCGGCGAGCGCTAACCGGCAGGCACCGGAAACTGCGTCTGGCGGCGGAGGTGGACTTTCAGTGCAGGCAGGGAGGGCTGGAGGGAGTGCCCCAATTGGGTCTCCCAGCGCAGGCCAATCCTCACAGGGGGCTAACAAGATCGACAAGATCATCGCGAATGGCCACGTAGTCGTGGTACAGCCCAAGCGCCGGGGTCGTTCTTCCAGGCCAACTGGACGCTGAACCTCGCGCTCGTCGCGCGGGTCGGCGAGATCGTCGGGGACCTTCCGGGCGGGCGCGTGCTGGACCTGTACGCGGGCGCCGGGA
>DASVZE010000616.1:0-3248 GCA_036391775.1 Chloroflexota bacterium
CCAATCAGCACATCGACATCGGGCCGCAAACCCGAGGCATGAAGCTGAGGCAGCACAACAGAGTCGATCCAGCTCGGCTGGATGGTGCTCTCGATGGAAATGGTGGGAATGATGCCGTCGAGCCGTGTTTCTCGAATCACCTCGCAGATCAAGGGCATAATGTCTTCCAGCGCGGCGGAGCTGGGATCGGTACCACGCTCGGTGGGTACCGCAATGATATGGACGGCGATCCGGTGATTCTTCAGCTCACGCCAGTCGGTCGTTGCCGTGACGTTCTCGACGTCTCCCTCCAGCCGCCCGTCCGGCACGGCGTCTGTCGAGAGAAAGCGCCCTTGACGGATCTCCCGCACCCGTGTGCGGGTGATGTCATACCCAACGCAGCGCACACCTTTCTGGGAAAAGTGGTACATGGCGCTGGCGCCGATATGCCCGCAGCCCCATACCCCCACCGATGCCTGCCGGTTCTGCAGCGCCTCGACCGTGGCCGATGCCAACTTTTGAGGATCACTCATGTCAAATTCCTTTCAGGCCCGCTCGCAGGCAGGGAGATATCTCAACACCCACCGGCCACGTGTTGTATCACAACACCATATCTTGACAGTTCCGGCAAGCGGGATCATCATGTGCTCAGGCTCATTATTGTAAACCGCTTTGGAGCAATCGGAGACGCACCGTCCGCAGACGAATCAGTCGCCTCGCAACGATACCGCCGATCGAGAAAAGCGCACGCACATAAGATGCCCCCAGCCGGGCAACGGGAGACACACATGATCATTGCTACATCAGACCAGATTGCGGGTTACCGGATCGTCGAGACCAAGGGAGAGGTATTTGGACTTGTGGTGCGGAGCCGCGGACTGGGCGGCAACATCATGGCCGGTTTGCGCTCCATAGCAGGCGGCGAGATCAAAGAGTACACGCGGATGCTGGAAGAAGCGCGAGGCCACGCCATGGAGCGTATGACGGCAAATGCAACCAGCATGGGAGCCAACGCCATCGTGACGATGCGCTTCGACTCCTCAGAATTGGCCAACTCGATGAGCGAGATCGTGGCGTATGGAACTGCCGTTGTCATTGAACGGGAGACAGACGTGTCCTGAGAGAAGTAGGAGGATAATTTGGGACTCCGGTCCCATGACGGCGGGATAGCACTGAGCGCGAGATATCATCGCACCCATGAGGTCTCGCTGTTCACAAGATCGGAAATCTGCGATTCTCTTGAGGTCTGAATCCGTAGAAATGAGGCGCGGAAGAAGCGACTTCGCCTTCTCTAGCCCTCTTCCGTCAGCACTCTGCTCCAGATGGCCCCTAGCTGCCGCAGCTGCTCCGGGCTCAACCGGCCGGTGAAGCGATCTCGGATCACGGCGTCATGCGACTCCCTTGCCTCGTCCAGTCGCTCTCGGCCACTATCGGTCAGCACCGCCTGAAAGCTCCGCGCGTCCGACGTATCGACCTGACGCTCGATCAGCCGGTCGCGTTCCAACCGTTCGACCAGCCTCGTCAGTCCGCTCGGACTGAGCATCACCCGGTTCGCCAGGTCCGACATTCGCAGTCGATATTCAGGCGCGTTGAATAACGTGATGAGCACGTCGAAGGAGCGGACCGGCAGGTGATGGCGTGCGGTAAGATCCTTGTCCAGGTCCCTCAGCACACGCGCATGCAGGCTCAGCATGCCCTGCCAGGCAGCAAGCTCCTCCTCATCGAGCGGCCCTCCTTTCTGATTCACTCTTGACACGCCTCCCGATCCATGTTAATTTGCTTGCACAAGCAAATTATAGTCCTACCGGCCAGTGTACAGCAAGGAGACGTACGATGTTCGCTCAGGTCATTACTTTCGAGGAGACCACCGAGGCCATGGAGGAAGGCATCCGGCACGTGGAGGAGGAAGTAATCCCGGCGTTGGAAGGCGCAGCGGGACTCCGCGGCTACTGGCTGGTTGACCGGTCAACTGGCCGGCGCCTCTCCGTTATGGTGTGGGAGAGCGATGCCGATATGGCGGCCGGAATGGAAGCGGTCCAGGCCATGCGTGCCAGGGACCCCGAGCGAGTCCGCCCGACCCCCTCGTCAGTCCAGCGGTTCGAGGTATATGCGGCGGTCGAGCCCCAGGTAGTGTCTGGGACACATTGACCGTTGATCAGGCGTGGTTCTCTCCTCCCCTTGGTCGGCTAGACCAGTACTCCGTCCACTCCTTCGTAATCTCCTCCTCCGTGGCTCCGGCGTCGTACGCCGGCGAGATCAGAGGAGCTGCTCGATCTACCCTTATGATCACGAGAGCTTTGACCCGTCTGTCTGCATCGCGCAGACGGTCATGTCCGGACTCGCCTCGGTACTGAGCCATGATCTCGTCGTACAGGGCCCCCTCGGATAAGACCTCGCCTGTACCCTTAAACCTGTACCCTTTGCGATTAAAGACGTTCACCACGTTCACCTCGATCGAGGGGTTTTGGCGGAGGTTCTCGATCGTGTTGGGCGAGTATAGGTGCGCGAAGACGAGGTGGTCGTCGCCCCAGGGCATGAGGGTGCCCTTGGGAGACAGGTTGGCAGTCCCATCCGGGCAAACCGTCGCCACGAACCCCAGGCGCTGTTCTCGTATCACCTGCTTCATGTCGGCGCTGAGAACAGGCTCGTGATCGGTTCTTGTTTCACTCATGCGAAACGCTGCCGCGCTCGTGCCTGCGCTTTGCGCGCTTCCTCTTCTCGGTTTCGCGGCGCCGAACTCGTCGTAAGCGAGTTGATCAGGCGACTGGCCGCCGCGGTCACTTCGTCCACCGCACGGTCGAACGCCGGTTCGTTGGCGCGCGATGGATGCGTCGTGCCACTCAGCTTGCGTACAAATTGGAGAGCCGCCGCCCGAATCTCGTCCTCACTCGCGGGCGGCTCAAAATTCGCCAGGGTCTTGATACTGCGGCACATCTTGCACTCCTTTTTGGTTGCTTTGAGAGATTATCCAAGATAGGACATGGATACCATTCATGCAGAGCGCTTCAATTCTGCGCGCACCTCGTGGACGGCGATTCGTCGCGATATTCTCCGGATCGAGCGGCAGCAGTTCGGCGATGGCGCCTTTGACGAAGAGTATCTGCGAGAGGTATTCGAGGATCCTCAGACGGTCGCTGTGCTGCTGCTGGAGGGCCCATCGAGGCACCTGGTGGGCTTCTCCTGCGCGATTCCGGAGGGAATGCTCGACCCGGAGCGCAAGGCCGAGTCACACGAGACGGCGCACGTCGTCGATACCGCGATCGAGACGG
>DASVZE010000617.1:0-2322 GCA_036391775.1 Chloroflexota bacterium
CTGCCTCAAACCCGTTCGGAGGTAGGCATCCCGATCGCCATCGGCAACCTGGTACTCGGCGCACTCGACGTGCAAAGTACCTCCCCCGGTGCATTCGGACCGGATACGATCGTGATGCTGGAGCTCATCGCGAGTCAGATCGCCGTGGCAATCCAGAACGTCGGCCTCGTGCAGTCGACTCAAGTCGACCTGCAAGATCTCCAACGACTCCAGCGCTCGAGTCGGGAGATTGCCTCCAGCCGTACCAGGGATGAAGCCCTGACAGCCCTGGAGCAGGCCCTGCAGGACTCTCCGTACTCCGGGCTGGTCATATCGCTGGATGATGCACAACTCCGGCTTGCAGGCAAGCTGGCAGAAAACCCGTCCGACAGCAGCCCCGAAACCGTGCGCGCACGGACCGCCGTACGGGTGCTGCAGCAGCGTCTCGACGAACTGAAGCGCTCGCTGATCCTGGGTCCCGTGGTGGCTGAGACAGAATCGCCAACTCTGCCTCTGCCCCTCAGCCAGTTCGCCCGGCAGCTCGGATATCAGGCCATTGCTTTCCTGCCCATCCTGAGCGCAGAAAAGCTCGTCGGTGTCGTGACTCTCGGTGCGAAGGCCCGCACGCTGAACACGGCGGCGATTCAGCCTTATGCCAACCTGGCAGATCTCGCCGGCATTGCCTTGGACCGGATCGCCGAAAGCACCACGAAGGATCGGCAGCTTGCTGAACGTCAGGCGCTCACCTCGATCAACCTGACCAGCGCCGAATCGTCGGCGGATTTCGGCGCTTTCTTCAGCCAGCTGCATGCGGAGATACAGCGCAACATCGGTGATTATGCGTTCCTGGTGGCTCTTTACGACAAGACTACCAAGGCCATCACTATCCCATATATGTACGAAGAAGGCCGTGTCCAGCACGTTGAGGCATTTCCCCTGGGCGAGGGCCTAACCTCCATTTTGATCCGCACCGGCAAGCCATTGCTCTTGGCGGAGAACGCCGAACAGAAGGCCGCCGAACTGGGCGCCAAGACCCAGGGCAGGCCGGCCCGCTCCTGGATGGGTGCTCCGATGATGGTGCAAGGTGAACCTGTGGGAGCCCTGATCGTCCAGGACCTGGACCGGGAAGGTGTTTTCAGTCAGGAAGATCTTAACTTCTTCGTTGCCCTCGCGAACCAGGTTGCAGCGGTCATCCACAACACCCGACTCCTGGAAGAGAGTCGCACGCGCACGCTGCAGCTCGAGACGGCCGCTGAGATCGCCCGCGACGTGAGCGGATCTTTGAACCTCGATGAGCTGCTTGCGAAGTCCGTGGGATTCATCCGTGAGCGGTTCGATTTCTATCATGCAGGCATCTTCCTCTTGGATGCAACCGGAGAGTATGCGGTCATACGGGAGGCGACGGGCGAAGCCGGCGCGCAGATGAAGCGCGTGGGCCACAAGCTGGCGGTCGGATCGAAGTCGATCGTGGGTTATGTGGCGGGCCAGGGAGAGCCACTGGTTGTGAACGACACAGCCAAGGACGCCACGTATTTCGCCAATCCCCTGCTTCCGGGAACGCGCTCAGAAGCCGCCATGCCACTCAAGGTAGGCGAGCGCATCGTCGGCGTGATGGACGTGCAAAGCTCGCACCCCTACGCGTTCACGGCCGACAGCCTTCGCACTCTGCGCATTCTGTCAGACCAACTGGGTGTGGCTGTGGTCAACTCGGAGCTGTTCGCCGAGACACAAGAGCACCTCTCGCAACATCGTCTGCTCCATCACATCACCACCTCCGCTGCGTCCGGGACCACCCTCGAGGAAGCCCTGGAGAGCGCTGTAACCGGGCTGCAGGTCACGCTCGGCGGCGATCGGGTGGCGATCATGCTCATGGATGCGGAAAGGAAGACGCTGGAAGTCAGGGCCGCGGCAGGCTACTCCGAAGACATTATGCATCTGCGGGTGCCGCTCGGCTCGGGTGTGACAGGATGGGCAGCCACCCATCACCGTCCTCTGCGGGTTGACAACGTCGCCGAGGATCCGCGTTACATCCAGGCAAGCGCCAATACCAGCTCTGAACTTGCGATTCCGCTGCTTTACCGCAATGAAGTACTGGGAGTGCTTAATGTGGAAAGCGAGCAGAATGCGGCGTATACACAGGACGACGAGGAGATGCTCGGCACCCTGGGCGGGAGCCTCGCAGCCATCATCGCCAATGCCCGGCTCCTGGAGCAGATCCGTGCGCAGGCAGAGCGAGAGCGGGCCATCTATGAGATCACCAGCAAGATTCGCCGCTCGACGAATATCGAGACCATTCTCGCTACCACAGCCAGTGAATTGACCAAGGCGATGGGAGCGCGCCAG
>DASVZE010000618.1:0-1693 GCA_036391775.1 Chloroflexota bacterium
GAGGAATCAGCCCATGAGCACCATGATCCGCTCTCCGCACTGGAGAATGAACAGGCACAGGATGCTGTTCGCCTGTACCTGCGGGAGATCGGCCGCGTGCCTTTGCTCAAGAAGGCAGACGAGGTACGCCTGGCCAAGGGGATCGAGCTGCAGCGCCTGATCGAGAATGCCCTGAAAGACGAAACGGAGCGCACTCGCGTCGAGAATAATCCCGAAGAGGCGTTCGAGGGTCTTGACCTGGCAGAGCTGCAGGTCAAGGAAATTCTGACCTGGGATCGAGCCATCCTTCAGCCGTACATCTATGCAGGGCACGAGTCACGCCGGCAGATGATTGAGGCAAATCTCCGTCTTGTTGTCAGCGTCGCCAAGAAGTATCTGGGTCACGGGATGAGTCTTCTGGATCTTATCCAGGAGGGGAATACCGGCCTCATGCGTGCCGTCGAAAAATTCGACTGGCGCCGCGGTTTTAAGTTCTCCACTTACGCAACGTGGTGGATTCGCCAGGCAGTTACCCGTGCTATCGCCGACCAGGCACGCACCATTCGTGTGCCCGTGCATATGAACGAGCGAATCAGCCGGTATAACCGTGAGATGATGCGGCTTTCTCAGCTGTTGGGCCGCGATCCGAAGCTTGAAGAAATCGCCGAGGCGATGGAAATGAGCCCGGAAAAGGTTGAAGAGATCAAAAGCGCGATCCGGGTGCCCATCTCCCTCGAGAAGCCGGTGGGCGATGACGAGGAGAGCATGCTTGGCGATTTTGTCGAGGACGAATCGCATGATCTCGAAGAGCTCGCGGCCAAGGGCGTTCTACGGGACGCCATCGACGAGGTACTGGACAAACTGTCGGATCGTGAAGCCGGAATTATCCGGTTGCGCTTTGGACTGTCCGGTAGGCGTCCACAGACGCTGGAAGAAGTGGGCGGCCATTTCGGCCTGACGCGCGAACGAATTCGGCAGATCGAGATAGAGGCGCTACGCAAACTTCGCCACCCCTCGATCACGAAAAAGATCAAAGACTATCTCGACTAGGTCGGCAATAGAGGAGGAGGCTGCCGGGCGGCAGCCTCCTCTTTTTGCTGCAACTCCCGTGCCGCGATGCCATCTCGGACCGGGTGCTAGAACATCAGTCAAGTAGTCCAGGAGTGCCTTGACGGACGGGCATCAAGAGGTGGCAATGGATGCGAGATCGGCTGCTCGTCAGCGTTCTCGCGGCCACGTTGTTAGAACAGAATGACTACCTGACCGACGTTCTAGGTCCTCAGGCCAACTGGTCCTGGAATGCCTGACGCTGGTCCCGCGTAGAACCAATCCACGTGATAGTCGTTTCCACTGTCCCAGGTCCGCATAAAGACCTCATCCAGCGCAACATAGTGTCCGTTTGGAGGGGGATTCACCGGCACGTCCCGACTCAGCAGCTTGCCACGTGAATCGAAGAAAGAGCATGTAATACTCACGGGCTTGATAGTTGGCAGGTGAATCTCTGCCCACTGCAAAGCCTTGGGATCGGGATATGGATTGTTAACCGCCAGCTTCAAATAGAACCATTGGTGGGCAGGTGGGTTCTTCCAGATCTTCATTATGTCGATCTTCCATCCAAAGTCGGTGCCACGGCCGCACTTTACACCATCGTCGTCGAACTCGACGCCCATAGTTCCGGCGTGATATACCCCGATTCCCATTGCGAACTTGTGAA
>DASVZE010000619.1:0-3124 GCA_036391775.1 Chloroflexota bacterium
GTGGTCGAGGGAGTCGGGGATCATGGCTGCGAGTACATGACCGGCGGCGCGGTTCTGGTCCTGGGACCGACCGGGCGCAATTTCGCGGCAGGTATGAGCGGTGGTATCGCCGTCGTGCTGGACTGGTGGAACCGGTTGCCGCAAATGTGCAATCAGGAAATGGTGGACCTCGAGCCGCTGGTGGAACGGGAGGATGTGGCTCTGGTGCGCCGCTTGCTGCGGCGCCATCTTGAGCTGACCGGCAGCCGCACGGCCGCATCCATCTTGCAAGGGTGGCCCGAGTTTGCCTCTAAATTTGTCAAGGTCATGCCGCACGATCTGCAGCGTGCCGAGTCTCAGCCGCCCCCGGTGGCGATGAAGGCCGTCTAGCATGGGAGATCCGTCCGCTTTCAAGCGGGTACCTCGCGTGCCCAGTCCGAAACGCCCTGTGTCCGAGCGTATTCGCGATTACCGGCATGTATACCACCCCCTCCCTCTGACCGAGGTGCGCACGGAGGCGTCGCGCTGCATGGACTGCGGCGTTCCCTTCTGCAACACGGGGTGTCCAGTGGGGAACCTCATCCCCGATTGGAACGATCTGGTGTACCGGGACCAGTGGCGCACGGCCATAGACCGGCTGCACCTCACCAACAACTTTCCGGAGTTTACCGGCTTGCTCTGTCCCGCGCCTTGCGAGGCAGCGTGCGTTCTGGCGCCGACCGGCCATCCCGTCGCCATCAAAGAGGTCGAGCTTGCCATTATTGAGCGCGCTTTTTCCGAGGAGTGGATCGCGGCTGCACCACCAGACCGGCGTACGGGCAAGAGAGTGGCCGTGGTGGGCAGCGGCCCCGCGGGCCTGGCCGCAGCCCAACAGCTCAACCGGGCCGGCCACCGAGTTGTGGTGTTCGAGAAGGACGATAAGCCGGGCGGCCTCCTGCGCTATGGCATCCCGGACTTCAAGATCGAGAAGTGGGTGATCGACCGGCGTGTTGAGCTGCTGCAGGCCGAGGGAATCGAATTCCAGACCAACACATATGTCGGAGAGGAACCGACAGCCGAAGAGCTGGGGCGGGGATTTGATGCCGTGGTGCTTGCCGTGGGCGCCCTGCAGGGACGGGATCTACCCGTGACCGGGCGGAGTCTCCAGGGTATCCATATGGCTATGGACTATCTCATTCAGCAGAACCGGCGTGTGGCGGGCCTTCCGGTGGATCCCAACTGCGCGATCACAGCCAGAGGCAAGAACGTGCTGATCATTGGCGGGGGCGACACCAGTGCGGACTGTTTGGGGAATGTCCACCGCGAAGGCGCCCAATCGGTCCAGGTGCTTACCCACGGCGACCAGCCGCCGTCCTCGGCCGGACCGCTGGAGTGGCCTGACTGGCCCTTTGTGCTGCGCACCTACCCCGCGCATGAGGAAGGGGGAGAGCGGCGCTGGAATGTCGCCATCACCGGTTTCTCCGGCCATGAGGGCGGGGTCGAGCAGGTTCACGTGCAAGAAGTACGCAGGCTGCCTGACAGTAGACTACAACACGTGCCAGGAACTGAAACGGTGATCGAAGCCGATCTGGTCTTGCTGGCAATTGGTTTCGAAGGTCCGGTTCGAGATCGCCTGCTCGATGACTTCGGAATAACATTCGGCGCCAGGGGGGCTATCGAGGCCGATGCCCGTTTCCAGACGGTCCCTCGTGTCTACGTGGCCGGTGACGCGCGCCGCGGCGCCTCACTGATCGTCTGGGCCATCGCGGAGGGGAGAAAAGCTGCCAGAGAGATCGATCGGGTGCTACAAGAATCGCCAAGACACATGCACCTGCCACGAGGCCGACAAAACGGCTCGATGACGAAAAGCGAATACTTTGGGTCGGCAAGCTGACGTACAGCGAGGGATCAAGATACGTCTTTCCCTGACGAAGTGTTCGTGTGGACTTTGGCCCTGATTACCGGCTACTTCTCTCCCTTCTGGCAAAGTAGTGCCATGGTATCTGATGAAAAGTTTGGAGAGGAGACGTGTGATGCGCATCGGAGTTATTGGAGCCGGCAATATCGGTGGGACACTTGGCCGCCTATGGTCGGACCGAGGACATGACGTGGTGTACGGGGTGCGTGATGGTGGCCGCGCGCCGGAAGGTGGACGGACTGCGTCCATCCCGGAGGCTGTGCGCCAGGTAGAGGTGGTTGTCCTGGCGGTTCCGTGGGGAGCGGCGCATGACGCCGTGCAGAATGCCGGTAATCTTTCGGGCAAGGTACTGATCGACTGCACCAACATGGGCGGGGATGCTCAGAGCTCGGGAGCGGAGAAGATCGCGGGCTGGGCGCCCGGAGCCCGAGTGGTGAAGTCGTTCAATCAGGCGGGGTGGGAAACCCTGGAACAGCCTGAGCTCGACGGTCACAAGGCAGTCATGTTCGTGGCGGGAGATGACGCGGAGGCGAAGCAGGTTGCAAGTGAGCTGGGCAGAGAGCTTGGCCTTGACATGATTGATGCCGGGCCGCTCTCAAATGCGCGCCTGGTCGAGAATCTGGCTTCTCTCTGGATAGATCTTGCTTTCCGCCAGGGACAGGGACGGGGGTTTGCCTTCGGGGTGCTCAGGCGCCGGTAATTCTTCGTCGCCACTTTAGAGCGAGTCCATACGTTTGTAGTCCTTGAGCCAAAGACCAATCGCTGGGCTGCGGCAGCACCCCTGCACGGTGACCGGACCTTCTCGAGCGCCACGACCGAGCGGGACGGAACCATCTATGTCATCGGTGGTGTAGGCCCTACAAACCGGTTGAAAACAGTCGAGGCCTATACGCCCTAGGAACGTTTTACGCTGTCTGGCATCGACTGGGTGTGGTTGACAGAGCGAGCCGGGTCTCACGTGCAGCTGATGGTCCTGATTGCTACCCGTTACTCGCTACCCTGGCAAGCTCGTCTTCAGTTTCTGCCTCAACATCGGACGTGGCGTTGGCTCCCATGGGTGTGACTACCTGCATCTCGGACGACGCCTCATGGAAGTACTGCTTGCCTCGGAACCAGGATGCGATCGACGCCACCAGCGCCATGCCGGCTGAGACATAGAAGGCGTCTCTCAACCCATCCATGAAGGGTGGCGCGATCAGTGATGGAAAGAACGAATGCCCAAGGAGATGGGCGCGTGTGGCGGGG
This sequence comes from Chloroflexota bacterium, assembly GCA_036391775.1. GTDB lineage: Bacteria > Chloroflexota > UBA5177 > UBA5177 > UBA5177 > DASVZE01. The sequence continues at coordinate 3,122 of DASVZE010000619.1, forward strand.
GCA
>DASVZE010000620.1:0-6443 GCA_036391775.1 Chloroflexota bacterium
GTTCTTCAATCTGCTCAACACCCTGACCGTGCTGGAGAACGTGCTCATTCCCGCCCAGTTGGGTGGGATGAAGCGCCGGGAGGCCACCGGTCGCGCACGGGAGCTGCTCGACCGGCTGGGACTCGCGGGCAAAGAGCACGCGATGCCCGGCAAGCTCAGTGGCGGCCAGCAGCAGCGGGTCGCCATTGCCCGCGCCCTCATCAACCATCCCCGAGTGCTGCTCGCCGACGAGCCGACCGGCGCGCTGGATAGTCACAACGGCGAGCAGGTCATGGATCTGCTGGCCGAGCTGAACCGCGGCGGGCAGACGATTATTCTGGTGTCGCACGATCCTGCCCTGACCAGTCGCTATGCGTCGCGGATCATCTCGCTGCGAGACGGACGAGTCGAACAGGACGAGTGGCTGCGAACGCCGGCCGGCGAGGTGACGTCTGCAGTACAGCAGGCGGAGCCGGCAGGAGTGGGATCATGAACGCCGTGCTGACCAAGATTCTCTCGGATATCCGCCGCCGGCGGACCCAGACTGCGGTCATCGTGATCATCGTGGTGCTGGCCAGTTGTATTGCCACCATGGCACTGACCCTCGTTCAGGAAGCCGGCGGACCGTACGACCGTGCCTTCGCACAACAGCGGGGAGCGCATCTTGTCGTGCTCTTCGATCCGGCGCGAGTAATTCCTTCACAGTTGCGCGCGACACAGCTTCTCCCCGGCGTGACGGCAACCGGCGGCCCCTGGGCGGCTCGTGGAATTGCGTTTTCGACCACGGCTCCCTCTCCCGCTGCTCCCCCGACCAAGTTCATGGCACGTGTTATTGGGCGCACCACGCCTCGAAGCGCGGTCGAGCGGCTGCACATCGTAGCCGGCAGGTGGGTCAACGCTCCTGGGGAGATCGTCCTCTCGAAGGCGCTGGCCGGAGCTGCGGGTGTCACGGTCGGTGACCGTATCGTTGCGCTAATCAACCACCGGAAGCTCACCTACCTGGTAGCCGGCGAAGCCATCGACATCAACCTGCCGGACTCCTGGAACCCACAGAAAGCCTGGGTGGTGAGCTCGGATCCACTCGTGGCCGGCGGAACGGCTCCGGGGTATTACGAAGTGGCGTACCGCTTTCGGCAGGCGTCGACGGCAGGCGCAGTGGCGCGTGACCTGACGACGGTGACGGCGGCGCTGCCGGCCGGGGCGCTGGTCCGCTCCTTCTCCTGGCTGGAGGCTCGCGCCGACGTCAACATCCTGGCAACACTGGTCATGACCTTTCTCCTTGCCTTCAGCGTGTTTGCTCTGGCCGCGTGCGCGCTCATCGTCGCCAATATCGTGGCCGGCGCCGTGCTCGCCAGCTACCATGACATCGGAATCCTCAAGGGTATCGGCTTCACTCCCGGCCAGGTAGTTGGCGTTTTTGCCGGCCAGATGCTCCTGCCTGCGGTGGCAGGGTGCGTCATCGGCATCCCAGTGGGGGTGCTCGGGAGCCTGCCTATATTGCAGAACGCCTCCGGTGCCATGGATCTGCCCGCTCCGTCGGGCGTTGCACCCATTTCTGACCTCCTGGTCCTGGTCGGCGTTCTGGCCGTGGTCGGGGCCGCCGCTGCTCTTCCGGCACGCCGCGCGGGCGATCTCGACACCGTTCGTGCCATCACCCAGGGGAGCGCCGAGGAGCATGGACGCTCCTCCCGGATGGGTGCAATCCTGGACACGTGGGGAGCGCCCCGTTTTCTCAGTCTGGGCGTCGGAGCGACCTTTGCCCGCCGTCTGCGCGGTACCCTGACCGTGGTTGCCGTCCTCATCGGCGTCGCCACCCTGACATTTGCCGTCGCATTCCGTTTGACCATCGATCGCATGGGCACGGATCCGGCCTTTCACTCGCTGGATTACGTGGGCGGCAGCTATCAGGTGCGACTGATGCCTCGCGGTGGATATACGGACGCGCAGGTCACGCAGCTGCTGCGCGCTCAGCCCGGGACGCAGTACGTCGTCGCGTACGCCGATGGCTTTGTAACCGTCCCGGGTGTGGCCGATCCCATCCAGGCGATCGGCGTGCGCGGTGACGCCACCAGATTGGGGTATCGCGCTCTGACCGGGCGCTGGTTCGTCCGGCCCGGTGAGGTGGTCCTCGGGGGAGCCGCGTTCAAGGCGACGCATGCCCATCTCGGAGACACGCTCACGGTTCGCTACCAGGGACGGCCTGTCCAGCTGCGGGTGGTGGGCACCTACTTCGATACCACCAGCTCGGGCCGTGTCATGCGCTTCTCCTATGCCGACCTGCTCCGCTTGAACCCGGGTATGCAGCCGTTCAACTACGCGATTCAGCTGCGTCCGAACACGAACACCGCGGCCTACGTCCGGCGCCTGCAAGCGGCCGAGCCCAACTTCGTGGCGTTGGAGACGTTCAGCTCGAAAGAGCCGGACTCCGTCGTGCTGCTGCGCAGTGTGGTCACGGCGCTGGCAGTCATCCTGGGTCTGATCGCAATCGTCGGCGTGTTCAACACGGTGCTGCTCAACACGCGCGAGCGGCTGCGCGACGTCGCGGTGCTCAAGGCGCTCGGCATGAGCCCCGCCGAGACGGTTGCCATGATCGCCGCTTCCGCCTGCGTCATCGGATTGCTGGGTGGCGTGCTGGGTGTGCCGGTTGGGGTCTTTCTCCAGGAGCGGGTGTTGTCGCTGATGGCCGGCACCGTGGGCAGTCCAACCGTGCCTGGTGGCACGGGTACGAATCTCAATGCGGCAAGCCTCGTCATTCTGGCGCTGGCCGGAGTCGTGCTCAGCGTCCTCGGCGCGTCGCTTCCGGCACGCTGGGCAGCGCACAGCCCGGTGGTCGAGACGCTGCATTTCGAGTGATTGTCAGGCGAGTGTGAAGCATTCCATCTACTTGCCATGAGCGGGTCCCACGATGGTTCCCTTGTTGCCCACGGCAAAGCACGTATGCACGCCGGTGCAGGTAACATCGTAGAGGTCGTGACTCGTCCCACTCTGCTGTGCGACAAACGGCCCACCGTTCATCGTTGAGGTGATCGTGCCCTGGTTGCCCACTGAGTAGCAGGTCTGGGCGCTGGGGCACGCGATCGCGTTTCTCCTAGTGGGCGAGCCGCTGTTTATGCGTTCCCAGATCCCCCCTCCATTGGTAGAGACAAAGATCCCGTTTCCCGGAAGATCAAAAGGGCTGGTGGTCCAGACACCGAAGCACCGAGCAACTGTGGTGCAGACGGCTGAATCTGGAGAGGGGGTGTTATTGTTCCTGACCGGTGTCCACGGTGCGCCCGGCTTGCTCACCTGGATCGTCAGAAAGGCGTATCCCTCGTGGGAGCCGATAAAGACTGAACCACCGGCTCGACATATCGTTCCCGGTCCGCACCAAATCCACTCCAGCGGGTAAGGAACGCGCGCATTGGAGGGGGTGCAATCGCCCTGGCAGGGGGCGCTGGCCGGAACTTGCTGCTTGATCCAGGATGCGCCGCCGTTGGTGGTGAGAAACACAGCAGAGCCAAGGTCACCCATCTGTGCCTGGACCTTGAGCGTGGCAACGACATAACAGGTACTCGCGTTGATGCAGGACAGATCCAGAAGTCCCAAGCGACACAGTGCCGGCGTGCCACGAAGGTGGAACACCTGACTGCTGACGCACGCGGAGTTGGTCAGCTGGCCGCTTGACCCTGGTAGCGGAATCCGGTGTACGGTCCACGCTGCTCCACCGTTGTGGGTCACCATGACGATGTTCGGGCGGCCGATGACATAGCACGTGCTCGGCGGCACGCAGGTAATGCGATAGAGGATGGTCGAAGAACCCGCGAGCGGACTGTTCTGTGTCCGCCAGGTCATCCCCCCATACTTCGTGTACACGAGCGTTCACCCTGCTCCAACAGCCTTGCAGCGAAGAGAGTCGAAACAGGACACCGAGAAGAGCGCTTGCCTTGTCCCGCTCGACTGCACGTGCCACATACTCGCTGTCGCTTCCACCCTCGAGGCAGTGACCCGTGTTGATAAGCCCGCGCCGAGGGCCGGTAAAGACATCCCCAGCAACGCCATGCCGGCGACGATTAGGGTCAGAACAAGACGGACGGGGCGACGTGCCGCGAAATTCATGCTTCCTCTATCTTCCAGCTTCAATACCATGCGTTTCTTCTTTAACGCCTGAGCAGCACAAACCGTTGCTGACAAGTGTTGCGCGAAGGATCCGCCGCCTACGAGGTCACTATCTCAAGAGAGAGCGTGACTATCGACCTGCGAATAACGTTATGCAAACTAGAGAACATGGTATGAAATCGGACCGCCGGCCGTGCGACCGATCCGGCCTCTGCAGTGCGTTCTCCCGATCGCACCTTCAGGTTCAGAGCGTGTCTGTGATAAGGGAGAAGGCGACTATCCATCTCACCGGCAAGCTGTATCTTGGAGAAGTGTGCGACATTCCACGTGTGCGTGGCCAGCTAGCAACCACGGCACTCCAGTTTCCAAGCATGCATGCCGTCCACATCTATGTCAACAACTTCCCGCTCAGCCGGGTCCTTTCTCAGTGCTAACGAGTCACTTGCTTCGAGTATTGCCATTACCCGGAATCCACTATTCGTCCCTCGCATTCAGATCAAGGCTGGAGGCAACTTCCACGGCCAGGGAAATGCTTGCTCAGACGCTGTCCAAGTCAGCCATCACCAGACGCCAGGGATGAGACGGTGACTCCGCGCCATATATTCGGCGTACGGCGCGCCCAGCTGCGCACGCAGCCCTTGCTCCTCGACCATGATGCGATACAAGTACCCGGCGATCGTGACGATCATGACGGCGGGAATGCTGACCCAGTTGGTGAGAGTCACCGAGTAGCCCAGGAACACCAGCAGCTGGCCGGTGTAGCTGGGGTGGCGGACGATCCCATAGAGTCCTGACCGGATCACCGGCTGGTCAGGCCGCACAGCTACAACAACGGTGAAGTAGCGGCCCAACTGCCGGATTGCCAACCAGCTGATCGCACTGCCCAGCACTATCAGCCCAACCCCAAGGAAGAAGACAAGCGGGCGATGCCATGTGATGGTTGCAACTTTGAGGTGAGTGGCGGCCTGGTAGCCAAGGACAACTCCCGCCAGCACCGCGACCTGCACGACCATATACGACCCCTTATCCCTCGTTGGGCTTCCTCCCCGGCCGGTTAGTCGGAGGGTGCTCTGGAGCGCAGGGATCTGCTGGACGGCAAAGAGGATGACCGCTGCGATGAAGAGTGTCTGATAGATTCCACTCTGGAGCATTAACGGCTGCATGGCTATTGTCCGTAAGGCTATGTTGGGTGTGGCTCTCACCGGAAATGATGCCAGAGGTGCGTCTCATGTGCACCAGGCGAAAGGCGGAGTGGTAGGTGGGACAGATGACGGAGCAAGCGGTGTCGGGATCGCACTTGCAGCAATGACCATAGGCATAACAACTGATTCACCAATGATGCCGCATTTTCCGGTGCGCAGCTATCAGGCATCCCGCCTCACGGCCTACCCCATCAGCTTGATGCCTATAGATCATTGGAGAGGAGCTCGCCAGACCGTCATCCCAGAACTGCCGGAGGGTATTTACGCTTGAGTGCGAGGATACGGGCAACCGAGCTGTCGAGTCTGGCTTGTGAGATGCGCCCGCTGCGAACTGCCGAGACCACCGAATTTACGGCATTGTCTATCACACTTGCGGGGATATCGTGATCGGCCGAGATAAGCAGCATGTCCGCCCCGGCGGCGAGAGCCTTCGCTGCGGCGTCTGACGTGCTTCCCTGCGGTAACGCTCCCATTGCCAGACTATCCGTCATGACGACACCCTTGAACCCCAGATGCGTGCGGATGAGCCAGCCAATGATGACCGGCGAGAGCGATGCCGGGCGGGACACCGTGTCTATGGAGGGCAGCGCCACGTGGGCCACCAGGATGGTCGAGACCCCCGCGGTTATTGCCGCACGGAAGGGAATCAAATCGGTCCGCTCCAGCTGGGCCAGGGTCTGCGTGACGGTTGGAAGCGCCTGGTGGGAGTCAATCGAGGTATGCCCCAAACCGATGAAGTGCTTGGCGGCTGCCGCGATGTGATGCTGTTGGTAGCCACGAACGGCTGCCGCGCTCAACCTGGCGACCAGTTTGGGATCGGATCCGTACGAACGATTCCCAATCGGGCTTCGGGAGTTGCCGAGTACATCGACCACAGGCGCCAGGTTCATGGTCAGCCCCAGGGCATGGAGGTCCTGCGCGGTTGTCGCGGCATCGTTATGTACCCGCGCCGGTGAACCAAGGCGCCCATAGACTGCTTCTGCCGGAAAAGTATGGACACCGCGGGAGAGACGTACGACCGAGCCACCCTCCTGATCGGTGCAGACGAGTAGAGGATATGAAGACGCTTGCTGCAACCGTCCCAAAAGCGTTCGAAGCTGGGCCGGGGAGGCATAGTTGCGCTGGTACAGCACCACGCCCCCTAAGTGATTGCGCTGAAGGAGCGAG
>DASVZE010000621.1:0-2220 GCA_036391775.1 Chloroflexota bacterium
CTCTGCCACTGCCCCACCGGAATCAGCTGCGCCAGATCGGGCCGTCTGGCCAGGAACTCATCGGTGCGACGGCGGAAATCGGGGAAGCGATCTAGATCCGCTGCTTCGACATTGATCGCGGTAAAGAGCGCGGTCAAACCAACCAGAGAGCGAACCTTGAGCTGTTCGTGTGTACCGTCGGGGAGGCGGAGAACATCGTAGAAGAACTGATCTTCCTCATCCCAGAGGGAGATGTTCTGACCACCCAGGTTGTTCACGGCGCCCGCTATAAAGAGGAAGCGCTCGAAGAACGTAGAGGCAATACCCTCATAGGCGTGGTCTTGCTTCGCCAGTTCCAGCGCGGTGCGCAACATGTTTTGACAAAAGACCGCCATCCAGCTGGTGCCGTCGGCCTGTTCCAGTTGGAAGCCTGCGGGCAAGGCATCACGGTCGAAGACCCCGATATTGTCCATGCCCAGGAAGCCGCCCTCGAAGAGGTTCCGGCCGTCAGCGTCCTCGCGGTTGATCCACCACGTGAAGTACAGCATGAGCTTCTGGAAGACACGCTCCAGGAAGCCGGTGTCCAGTGCTCCCCGCTGCTCCTGCTCAAGCTGACACACGCGAAGTGCCGCCCCGGCAAGAATCGGTGGATTGACATCAGAAAAGTTCCACTCGTACGCCGGCACCGCGCCGTTCGGGTGCTGGAAGCGGTCTTCCAACAAGAGCTGGATCTGGCACTTGGCGAAGTCGACGTCGACCAGTGCCAGCGATAGACACTGAAACGCAAGATCCCAGGCGGCAAACCAGGGGTACTCCCATTTATCCGGCATGGAGAGCACGTCGTGGGCGTCCAGGGTGGACCATCGGGAGTTCCGTCCCTCGAGGCGCAGGCGCGGTGGGGGAGGCTGGGTTGGATCTCCGGCAAGCCAGCGAGCGACGTCGTATTTGTAGAACTGCTTGCTCCAGAGCATACTTGCCAGCGCCTGGCGCTGTACCTCACGCCGGTCCTCGTCCAGTCCCGCGGGCGCCGTGGCCAGATAGAATTCGTCGGCTTCACGCTGCCGCGCGGCGAAGATTTCGTCAAAGTCCGCGAAGGGGGAGTCTGAGTCCCTCGCCGTGAGGCGCAGACGCAGCGTCAAAGTCTCGCCCGGGTCGACCAGGCGGCGATAGTGCGCGGCTGCTTTGGTGCCCTCTGCCTGTGGATTGACCGCCTCTCGATCACCGGCCACCAGATATTCGTGGAAAGCATCTTTCACGTAGGGCGTGCGATTGGGGGCACCGTAGAGTCGCTCCAGGTTCGTCTCGTTCTCGGTGAATAAGAGACCGTCTGCTCCCTCGCAGAAGAGAACATACGGCCCAAGAGTGGGATGTTCGGCACGCACGAGAGGCGTTTCACCGTTCAAGTGCCCACCGGATCTCAGCCGCGGACGCGGACTGTGCGCCTCCCACGTCCATGTGTTGCGGCACCAGAGCGTCGGCAAGAGATGAAGATCAACCGAATCTGGGCCACGGTTGACCGCGCTCACGCGGATCAGGATATCGTCCGGAACTGCTTTGGCATATTCCACGAACACGTCGAAGTAGCGATCGTCCCCGAAAATACCGGTATCGACGAGCTCGTACTCCGGGTCCTCTCGCGTGCGCCGCGCGTTGATCTCCACCAGCTCGCTGTAAGGAAAATCGGCCTGTGGGTACTTGTAGAGCATTCGCATGTAGCTATGCGTGGGTGTGCTGTCCAGATAGTAGTAATACTCTTTGACATCCTCTCCGTGGTTGCCTTCCGGGTTCGTTAGACCGAAGAAGCGCTCCTTGAGGATGGCATCCCGGCCATTCCACAGCGTGAGGGCAAAACAGAGGTGCTGTCCCTCATCGCAGATACCCGCGACGCCGTCTTCACTCCAACGGTACGTGCGAGAGCGGGCCTGATCATGAGTGAAGTACCCCCACGCGTCTCCGTCTGCACTGTAATCCTCGCGAACTGTCCCCCAGGCGCGATCGCTGATGTATGGTCCCCACAGGCGCCACGCGGCGCCATCGTGATTCAGACGTTGTCCTTCGGCCGTCATGGGCTTGTGCTGCTCCTTCTCTCGTCGCTTGAGTGCCACGCTCGCCTTGCCCGCGCTGCGAATATCCCCACTTCGGAACAACCGTTTCTTCAGAGAAAGGGACGATGTCCTGTTCCTGTGACCAGCATATGCTTCTCGGGCGCCCGAGCCGTCAGAGAAGCTACAGGATTTGATG
>DASVZE010000622.1:0-7892 GCA_036391775.1 Chloroflexota bacterium
CGTGATTGTCCGGTCCGGGTTTACCACAGCTTGCCGCTTGGCAAGCTGGCCGACAAGACGTTCGCCCGTCTTGGTGAATGCGACCACAGATGGCGTCAAACGGCTGCCTTCTGTATTTGGAATAACCATAGGCTCGCCGCCTTCCATGACCGCGACAACGCTATTGGTTGTGCCGAGGTCAATGCCGACAACTTTCGCCATGTGTCTAGCTCCTAACTTCTCCGTGGAGATTCATTTCTTGTTTCATCTAGTTCAGTCTACTTACTTGAGTGTCTATCTGTCAACCTTTATTTGAGTCTCTACGTGTAAAGCTTTCGGTCTCCTTCCATTCCCGGCCGCTGCGAAAAGAGAACGGAGCAGACCCGAGTGGTCTGCTCCGTTCTCGGTGATGCTAACCGGCTGGTGCCGGCGGCGGCGTCTGCCAGGCGCCGTCGAGACCGGGCAGAAGAATGGCATCGAAGTGCGCGTACTTCATCGCCTCCGCAGGATTGAGGCGATCAAGTAGTGCGGCCTTTACCACTTCATCCATGTGAGCGACCGGAATCAGCTGTAGCTGATCTCGCACGTCCGCCGGAATCTCTTCCAGATCCTTGGTGTTCTTCTCGGGGAAGAGCACTGTATGGATACCCGCCCGGTGAGCAGCCAGCACCTTTTGTTTGAGGCCGCCAATCGGTAGAACGCGACCCCGAAGGGTTATCTCGCCCGTCATGGCGACATCACGCCGGACGTGACGGCCTGAAAGGGCGCTTATCAACGCGGTTGCCATAGTGATGCCGGCCGAGGGTCCATCTTTGGGAATGGCTCCGGCAGGTACGTGAATGTGAATGGCATGTTCCTCAAAGGCAGCGGGCTTGATGCCCAGCTCGCGAGCCCGAGAGTGAACGTATGACATAGCTGCTCTGGCCGATTCCTGCATGACATCGCCCAGCTGTCCGGTCAGGATAAAGTTGGGCTTTGCGTCCATCAGGGTGACCTCAACCGGGATCACATCGCCTCCTTCGTCGGTGACGACCAATCCGGTAGACACGCCAATTTCGTCATTCTCTTCAGCCATGCCCCAGGTAAAGCGCGGCGCCTTGAGGAACTCAGCGACATTACCTGCGTCGACGCGCACGGTGACCGGTTCGCTGTCTGCGAATCGACGTGCCAGCTTGCGGCAAATCGAGGCGATCTCTCGCTCCAGCTGCCTCACGCCGGCCTCTCTGGTGTACTCTCGCACCAAGAGGCGAAGCGCATCGACCGTGATCTCCAGCTGATCCTCTTTGATGCCATGGAAGCGACGCTGTTTTGGCACGAGGAAGTTCAGGCCGATCTGGACTTTCTCTTCCTCCGTATATCCCGGCAGCTCGATAATCTCCATGCGGTCTCGTAACGGTGCGGGAATGGTGTGCAGGACGTTCGCGGTGGTGATGAACAGCACGTTGGAGAGATCGAACGCTACCTCCAGGTAGTGGTCCTGAAAGTCTGTATTCTGTTCCGGGTCGAGCACCTCGAGCAGGGCGGCAGACGGATCTCCGCGAAAATCGGCGCCGACCTTGTCAATTTCGTCCAGCATGATAACTGGGTTGTTGGACCCCGCCTGCCGAATAGCCTGGATGATGCGACCGGGAAGGGATCCGATGTAGGTGCGTCGATGCCCTCTGATCTCCGCCTCGTCGTGTACTCCACCCAGAGACATGCGTGCGAACTTACGGTCCAGGGCCGTGGCGACGGACTTTCCCAGACTTGTCTTTCCGACTCCAGGAGGGCCGACAAGACAAATTATTGGGCTGCGCAAGTCTGAGGAGAGCTTCCGCACCGCAAGATGCTCGAGAATTCTCTCCTTGACCATGTCCAACCCGAAGTGGTCACGATCTAGCTGTTCGGCTGCTTTGATCAGCTCAAGCTGGTCGTCCGTGCTTACCGACCATGGCATGCCTACAAGCCAGTCCAGATACGTACGGATCATGCCGACTTCGGGCGAAGCTGCCGGCATGCGTTCCAGTCGGTCCACTTCCTTTTCGGCTTTATCCCGAGCTTTTTCCGGCATTCCGGCGGCTTCAATCTTGTCCCGCCACTCCTGCGCTTCAGCTTGCTCAGGGTCCATCTCGCCGAGCTCGCGCTGGATCTCTTTCATCTGCTCGCGCAGCAGGTACTCCCGTTGCGTCTTGTCGATGTTTTTCTGAACCTCGCTGCTGATGCGGCTCTTGAGCTCGAGTACTTCAACGTGTTCGTTGAGCAGGGCATGAGCAAGCTTCAAACGCTCGACTACATCGAGCGTGGTCAAGAGCTTCTTGCGCTCGTCCGACTCAAGCTCCGGCATGTAGCCCACCAGGTCCGCCAACCACGCGGGGTCCTCGACTTCCTGGACCGTATTCATTGCCTCGGCGGGTATGTTTCCGCGCAGATTGATATAGGTGGCGATCATCTCCTTGACCGACTGCATGAGCGCAACAACCTCGGCTGTTTGCTGGGCGGTCTGTGGGATGATTTCAACTTCCACTTCCAGATACGGCTCGGTCTTGGTATATCCCAGCACGCGAACGCGCTCTTCGCCCTGCGCCAGAAGCTGTACGCTTCCGTCGGGCAGGCGAAACATGGGGCCCAATGTGGCGAGAACTCCGATCTTCATCAGATCGTCGGGCTCGACATCCTGCTTTTCGGCATTGTCTTGAGTCAACATGACAATTCGATGCGGCCGCTCTTTTACTGCCTGATCGACAGCCAGCAGCGACGGCCGCCTGCCTACCTGAATAGGCTGCATCATGCGTGGAAACACCACTGTCTCGAACAGCGGAAGAACCGGTAGCCGAATAGCCGCAGCCTGTTTCTTTGCTGGAGTTGTTCCTTCTTTTGCCATCTTTATTCCTATCCGGAGCGTGTCCGGCCGGTCGAACTGCGCTTTGCTCGCGTGCTAACGACGCCCTATCCTGCCAGGACCGAACTCGCAAAAACTTGATCTAGATCATTGTACAAAACTTTAGTGATCTATTGTGAAGATTTTGCCCTGTCGGGTCAGGCACGCACCGATATTCGTATGGCGCCGGTCTGTGTTATGCGCCCGATCTCCGACGCAAGTACATCCCGCGGCGCTCGTTCTCGGAAACTCTTGAGCCCGCTGTCGTCAAGACATACGAGCAAACCGCCCGAGGTTTGGGGGTCGGCCAGGATGTATTCCATGCCTGCTCCAATTGGTTGGTCTATAGACACGTCCGACTGCACTGACTCCCAGTTAGTCTTCGATCCGGCTGGGTTGTAACCGGCTCGTGCCGCTCCCAATGCTCCCCAGAGAAGTGGAAGCTGCGCGGCAAATATTTCCGCTGAAACGTCAGACGCCTCGCAAAGTTCAAGCAGATGTCCGAGGAGTCCAAATCCCGTGATATCGGTTGCTGCGTGTGCCTGTGCTTGTAGCATGGTCTCACAGGCCGAGCGATTAAGCGTCACCATCCACCGGACTGCTTGAGAGACTTCGGGAGTGCCGGCGGCGTCGTTCTTGAGGGCCGTCGCGATTACACCGGTGCCAAGTGGCTTCGTCAAGACCAGGTGATCACCCGGTTGTGCTCCATGAGCCGAGACGTACCGGTTCGGGTGCACTGTTCCGGTGACCGCAAGGCCGTACTTGGGCTCTACATCGTCGATTGTATGGCCACCGACAATGGACACGCCCGCGCGTGCCGCCATGTCCGCGCCGCCGCGCAAAACTTCTCCCAGCGTCCCATCACTCGCCATGTCGGACGGGAAAGCTACCACGTTTAAGGCTGTAAGTGGAGTGCCTCCCATGGCATAAACATCGCTCAGGGAATTGGCTGCCGCGATCTGACCGAAAGTGTAGGGGTCGTCCACGATCGGTGTAAAGAAGTCGACAGTTTGCACCAGAGCGAGATCATCCGAGAGCCGATAAACCGCAGCGTCGTCCGCCGGGTCACGGCCCACGAGAAGATTCGGATCGTGCAGAGGGGGCAGATGGCGCAACACGTGCGCCAGGTCAGAACGTCTGACTTTGCTGGCTCAACCGGCGCAGCGAACGAGGCTGGTCAATCTGACGTGACTGCTCATTATTGCCTCCTTCCCGCGCTACTTTACCTATCTGCCGACATGAATGGAGCGACCTGATGGCACATTGTCTCGTATCGCCTCGATGATGCGATGCGCGCCAAACCTCACGGGATCGTCAGTTACCAATCCGGTACGCTGCTCCGCCTGTGCGATTGCGTTTCTGGCACGTATTTCGCTAACTGCTCTCGTGTTCAACGCAATGGCTTCGACCCTTGCAGGCTTGATCCAGCCGGCCGCCTCTTGATAGATCTCCACCAACCGTTCGATGGGTGGAATCCGTACGTCGTATTCGTCGATAGTCCGGTGATCCACCTGATCAACCAGGATCATGGCATCCGGCGATGAGCCGTGAAGGAGCGCTAGTGTGACGCCGGAGTACGCCGGATGCAAGAGAGATCCCTGACCCTCCACAAAGATCCATGACGCATGCCTGGTCGCGTCGAGCACTAGCCGTTCCGCGGCGCCGGCAATGAAGTCCCCGATAACGCGGTCGACGGCGATGCCGCTACCCTCCAGCATGATCCCGGTTTGACCAGTCGCGACGAACGCAGTGTTCATGCCTTGACGCCGAGCCTCCGCCACACATTCAAGTGCTGCGGTCATCTTGCCCACTGCACAGTCGCTTCCAACAAATGTGATCACGCGGCTTCCATGTGGCCTCGGCGAAAGCTTGCTCACGCTCAAATCTTCTGGTGGTTTTCGCACGTCCACCAAATGTACGCCACGTGCATCGGCGGCAGCCGAAAACTCGGGATCTTCCGCGAACATAAAGTGCAAGCCACTGATGACATCGAGGCCATGATTGATGGCAAAGAGGATCTGGCTGCGAAACTCGCGCGGCAAGCCGCCCCCGCGCGGTGCAATTCCGATCAGGAGAGCGGTCGGCTCCAAAGACATGGCCTCGCGAACATGACTGACGATAGGTATGTCGCCGCCGATACCCAGAACCTCTTCACATGTCCTGCCGGCATTCTGACGATCGACTACTGCCACAACCTCGCCAGGTCGATATCGCAGCAAACTAATGGCTGTCTTGCCGAAATGAAAGTCGAGGGCGCCTTCCGCCAGAATTACAAGTCTGCGCGCGGAATCACGCATATCCGGCATCATTCTCCTTCTCGCTTCACCGGCGCGCCGGTTATGAGATCCGACTCTCCCGGGCCTTAGTAGACGGCTGAGCTGACGAGCCTGGGTTCTTTTGGCCCTCCGTCTGGCGCCACACGTAGTGAAGACGCTGCATCGCGGTTATGTGGGTCAGCAAGGCAAGAATAATCAGGGCCGCGACCGTCGTCGTCGCGTGTCCAAGGAACCCGCTGAGGAGGAGCCCGAAGCCCAGTATGAGCACTCTCTCTGGGCGAGGGGCGATTCCGACCTTGCAATCGATCCGCAACGCACCGGCGCGCGCGCGCGCATAGCTGATCATGATCGAACCGATGGCCACGATGTACACCAGTAAAACCTGGGCCGTCTCGCCATGGATGGTGAAGACATAGATCAGGGCCAGCAAGATGGCCGCCTCTGAGTATCGATCGAGTATTGAGTCGAGAAAGGCGCCGAAATCGCTGTGCTGGCCCGTGACGCGAGCTAAAGCGCCGTCAAGCAGATCGAATAGTCCGGACACAAACAAAAAGATGCCGCCGATACTCAGGTGACCGCTTGCAAGGATCACGGCGGTCAGGATATTGAGGATAAAGCCGACCACCGTGACTGCATTAGGCGTCAGCCCGCTGGGAGCCAATGGCTTGACCAGTCGTTCTGCCAACCGACGCGCCCACAGCTGCACCTGCTTTGGAAACATGCTAGCCCAGTACCTGGCCGGCAGCGACGAGGGGCTGTGTGTACAGCGGGCGAGTGCGCATACCCGTCTTTACATAAAAATCCAGAACCTGCTCTGCGACGTTGGTCCAGGAGTAGCGCGCGGCGGTTAAGAGGCCCCAATTGCCCATGTCATGAGCGAGCTCAGGATCTTGGAGGACGCGACAGATGGCATCCGCCAGCTGCGTTTCGTTGCGCGGTGGAACCAAGATACCTTCGCGTCCGTTGGTCAACACCTGCGAGTAGCCGTATATGTCGCTGGCCACAATAGGAACTCCCGATGCCATCGCTTCCAGCAGGACGATGCCAAAACTCTCGCCTTCGACGGCTGGTGCGCAGAATACTTTTGCGCTTCTGTGGTAGCGAGGTAGCTCTTCATCGCTGACTCTTCCCACAATGACGATGTCTCGCATCTCATGCCGCTCGATATATGCGCGGTACGGCGAATCTTTCCAGTCGCCGGCGCCGACGATGATAAATCGAGCATCGGGAAAACACGCCTTGACGTGTGGATATGCTCGAAGCAGGTAGCCCACACCCTTTCGCTTCTCGGGCCTACCCACGAACAGAATGTTGGGACGCCCGTCGGAAAACTCTGGAAGAGGCTGGACGTGAGCCGGATTAAACAGTTCATTGTCGACGCCGTTGGGAATGATGGTGTAGCGGGCCATGAAGTACTGGCGTACAAAGCGCTTCGCCGCGCGCGAAACGGCGATGTGTCCGTCGACTTTATTAAACACTCTTCGCAAGACGGGCCGCCCGTAGAAGTAACCGTAGTACGATCCGCGGTAAGCATGGAACGTTGCAACATTGACCGCGTCCGAATACTTGAGGACAGAAGGGGGCAAGGAAGGCATCAGCGGTTCGTGCGCGTGCACCACGTCAAACTGCTCAGATGCCAGGACTTCGCGCACTCGGCGAGCTAACCGAAAAGATAGCGTGATGCGGGCAATCGAGCCGTTGGCTGGAACACGCCGGACATTTCCGATGCGATAGACGTCCGCGTATTCGCGTTCGAGATTTCGATTCGACGACGGCGCCATGATACGAACATCGTGTCCCAGTGACGAAAACTCGTTATAAAGGTGCCGAACATGGTTCGTTACGCCCCCGGGATACGGAAAGTCGTAGGGGGAGACAAGCGCGATCTTCACCGGCTCACTCCGGTCATAGCACCACTGTCCGTTTCAGACTTCTCCATGGTAGCAACCGTTTCCGGAGAGACGTCGTCCTGAAACACTGGTGAAAAGACTAGCCATTGGTCGGGATAGAGTTGCACCATGCTCTCCATAACGCCGGTAATTCGTTGCATGATCTCCTGATCGGAGAGTTCTCGTTCTCTGGATGACTCGAGATCCGGAACGGGGATGATATGTCCGTGGAATCGGTTGTTTGCCTTGCGTACGCCGACGCCGACAAACAGTGGCGCTCCACTGCGCTTCACAAGCGTGGATGCAGCCACAGGCAGAAGCGCTTGATGCCCGAAAAATGACACCGACGTCGCTCGACCGGCGATATACCGGTCGGCCACAACCGCGACCATTTCTCCGGCGCGTAAAGCTCGAAGCATTTCTCTTGGCGCACGGTCGATAGGCACCGCATGAATGCCACGAGATGTCCTCATTTTCATGATGAAGGCAAAGAGCCTTTCAGGGCGCATATGCTCCACCGGCACGGTGACGCGATAGCCGCGCAAGGCGAGAACCTGACCAACCAGATCGAAGTTTCCCAGGTGCATGCCGACCAGAACGGCTCCTCGTCCAGCGGCACAAGCGCGGTCCAGGTGCTCCAGCCCATCGATGTCGACGAGCTGCTGTAGCGCATTCTGGTCAAGTCGGCTGATCCTGATAGTGTCAACCCAATTCTTCGCGTCGCACTGGAAGGCGCGGCGCGCGGCGCGGCGTACTGTGACACTATTGGGCGGCTTGCCGAGCGCCGCGGCCAGATTTCGTATCAGCGCTCGCCTGGGTGGTGCGTTAAGGAAAAATGCGACTGTTCCAATCCAGGCTGCAATTCTATACATCAGCTCCACGGGCAGCACG
>DASVZE010000623.1:0-8283 GCA_036391775.1 Chloroflexota bacterium
CACTGCTCAAGGGTTGTCAGTGGGATACCGAGTGCTCCTGCCAGGCGTGCCGTTCGGTCTGACGACGCGACCCCGACGATCTTCAGCCCACGCTGTACCCGAGCTCCCAGTGCCTGAACCGCGACCTCAGCCGTCGAACCGCTTCCAAGCCCGACTGTCATGCCGTCCTCGACGAGATCCGCCGCGAACTGAGAAGCGACACGCTTCTGATCGTCGATAGACATCGGCCTCCCTCTCTGGATACCGCCTACAGTATAGGTAGCGGGGTCAGTCGGCACAGGGTCACACCGTGCAGTCATGGGACCTCGACAAGTCAAAGGGGGATCCGGGAGTGAACGCGGACAGCGATCAGGTATCCATTCGCGATGCGGTTGAACCCCTGATTCTGGCTATCGACGTCGGGACGTCGTCGGCGCGCGCTCTCGTGTATGACTGTCAGGGCCGCCCAGTCCAGGGCATGGATGTGCACCGACCATACAACGTCACCGCCACCAGTGATGGAGGCGTCGAAATCGATCCACGCATGCTTCTCGATCTGGTACTGGCCTGCGTAGACGACGTCGCCTGCGCCCTCGATCGGGCGAAGCAGCGTGTTTCGGCTGTTGCTTGCGATACCTTCTGGCACAGCGTAATGGGAGTTGACCGTCATGGTGAACAGACGACTGCTATCTTGACCTGGGCCGATACACGGAGCCGCGACGCGGCTCGCCGGCTTCAGCAGCGGCTTGACGATCGCGCGGTGCACGCTCGCACCGGCGCCGTTTTGCACTCCAGCTATTTGCCGGCCAAGCTCGCCTGGCTGCGGGCGTCTCGGTCTGAACTATTCAAAGACTCCGTATATTGGATGTCCTTCGCCGAATTCATGTACATGCGGTTGTTTGGCGAGAGGCGGGTCAGTATTTCCATGGCATCTGCTACGGGCCTATTCGACCAAACGAGCTGCCAGTGGGATGCAGAGCTGATAGATGTACTGGGATTGACGGACGGAAGCCTATCTCCGATCTTCGAGTTCACCGAGCGTTTTGTCAGACTCAAGCCTCCATACGTCGAACGCTGGCCCGCTTTGAGCGGTGTCCCGTGGTATCTCGCTCTGGGAGATGGAGCATGCAACAACGTGGGGAGCGGCGGCTCTAATGAAGACAGGGCAGTGGCAATGATCGGCACATCTGGGGCGCTGCGTGTTGTGTATCAAGATGACAGACTCCGCATGCCCTGGGGACTGTGGACCTACCGCGTGGACCGCCCGCGGTTCGTGTCTGGAGGTGCTTTGTCAGATGGAGGGAACGTCTTTGCCTGGCTGGTAAAAACGTTTCGTCTCGACGCCGTCGACATCCTGGAGCGCGAACTTCTGGAGATGGCGCCCGACTCGCATGGTCTTACGATGCTTCCCTTTCTCGCCGGCGAACGGAGTCCTGATTGGAATGTCGATGCAACAGCCGCCCTGGTGGGCATGCGACTCGACACCACGGCTCTTCAGATCGCACGAGCTGCACTGGAGTCGATCGCATATCGCTTCGCCCTTATTTACGACGCTCTGGCCGCAGTCGTGCCCATACGGCGCGGTATTATCGGGAGTGGGGTGGGACTTATTCACTCGCCCGTCTGGATGCAGATCATGACCGATGTGCTCGGTCAGCCGTTGGTCGCGTCGGCTGCAAGCGAAGCTTCAAGCCGTGGTGCGGCTCTCTTGGTGCTTGAATCCATGGGCGCTATAGGAAACGTACAGGACATTCCCGCTCCACTCGGCACGAAGTATGCCCCAGACAAGGCACGAGGAGCGGTATATCGAGCCGCGATGGAACGACAAACACGTCTCTACGACCGCTTGATCAAGGTCCATCTTGAGGACGAGGCGTCTGTCGCGCCGGCCTCCTCCAGGAAGGATAAAGTCGGCGCGAAAGCGCCAGGAAAAGGAGAAGTAGATGGCTGACAATCCGTTGCTGCAGATCCATGAGTGCGGGCAAAGCGTTTGGAATGACTTCATCAGCCGGTCTTTTATCAAAGACGGCGACTTGCGGGCTCTGGTCGAGAACGACGGCTTAACGGGGGTGACGTCCAATCCCACAATTTTTCAGAAGTCCATTAGTGGAAGCTCGGATTACGACGATGACATGCGCGAGGCAGTGCGCAAAGGGCTCGATACTGAGAAAACGTTTCAGTATCTGGCGTCAAATGATGTGCGCATGGCCTGCGATGTTTTGCGGCCTGTATATGACCGCACCAAC
This sequence comes from Chloroflexota bacterium, assembly GCA_036391775.1. Lineage (GTDB taxonomy): Bacteria > Chloroflexota > UBA5177 > UBA5177 > UBA5177 > DASVZE01. The sequence goes on from DASVZE010000623.1 coordinate 2,226, forward strand.
GGCCAGGACGGTTATGTGAGCATCGAAGTGTCGCCGGACGCTGCACATGATGAAGCGCGAACACTCGAAGACGCCCACACCCTGTGGTCGCTTGTGGACCGACCAAATGTCATGATCAAGGTTCCGGCCACACCTGAGGGATTGCCCGCGGTAGAGGAGTTGATCTCAGAAGGAATCAACGTGAATATCACCTTGATCTTTGCTATCGAGGTCTACGAGAAGGTGATGGAAGCGTACATCCGGGGATTGGAGCGCCGGAATGAGAACGGTAGGTCCGTGGATCGCATCGCGTCCGTGGCTTCATTCTTTGTCAGTCGCGTAGACACGCTGGTTGACAAGCAACTCGATCAGCGACGACAGAACGCATCGCCTGACCAAGAGAGGCAGATTGATCAGCTCTATGGTCAGGCCGCCGTGGCCAATGCCAAGATCGCTTACGAGCTATTTGAAAAGACTTTCGGCACGGAGCGGTTTCACCGCCTGGCAGAACGTGGAGCTATGGTGCAACGTCCGCTGTGGGCGAGTACCAGTACCAAGAATCCGAGCTACTCCGATACGCTCTATGTCGACAGCCTGGTGGGACCGAATAGCGTGAATACCATGCCGCCGCAGACGATCGATGCGACGCGTGACCACGGCCGCATACAGTGCGACGCCGTCAAAACAGATCTGGCGCGTGCTCACGAGTGCATCAAGCGATTGAACTCGGTTGGAGTCAACATGACTCAGGTCACCAGCCAGCTCACGGCGGAAGGAGTGCAATCGTTCCAGGACTCGCTTCACCAGCTTTTCGACACCATCCGGGACGAAACGCACCGATTGAGCACTGAGATGCAGGGCACCGGTCCAGCACCGGTTCCCGCGACATAGGAGGTCGCGCAGCAAATGCAAATTGGGATGATCGGGCTCGGCCGTATGGGCGGCAACATGACTCTCAGGTTACTACAAGATGGGCACGAGGTGGTTGCTTTCGACCGAAGTCCCGATGCTGTGCAGGCCGTTGCCAAGCAAGGGGCTGTTGCTGCGGAGTCGCTTCGTGACCTCGTCTCCAAGCTCTCGACGCCGCGTGGGGTCTGGATCATGGTGCCCGCTGGGGACCCAGTTGACCAGACGATCGCATCCTTACTGCCTTCCATGTCACCAGGTGACACTATCATCGACGGCGGCAATTCCAAATGGACGGATTCCATGCGACGGGCGGGTGAACTGGAGCAGAAAGGGTTCCAGTTTATCGATGTCGGCACCAGTGGAGGCGTGTGGGGCCTGAAGGTCGGATACTCGATGATGATCGGCGGTACCGACAGCGCATTTCAGCAGTTCGACCCTATATTCAACGCTCTCGCTCCCGAAGGAGGTTACGGCCACGTGGGACCGCCGGGTGCAGGTCACTTTGTCAAGATGGTGCATAACGGCGTCGAGTACGGCATGATGGAAGCGTATGGCGAGGGCTTCGAGATCTTTCAAGCCTCGAAGCATTTCGACCTGGACCTCGTACAGATTGCCGGTATCTGGAACCACGGAAGCGTTGTTCGGTCCTGGTTGCTCGAACTTCTCGAAGATGCTTTACGAAAAGATCCTGGACTCGAACAGATTCGTGGCTATGTGGAGGACTCTGGTGAGGGTCGGTGGACGATTGAAGCCGCCATCGACGAGGATGTACCGGCTCCGATCATCACAGAATCTCTCTTCCGCCGTTTCGCCTCCCGGCAACAGGAGTCATTCTCCGCCAAAGTACTGGCCGCTCTGCGGAATGAGTTCGGCGGCCATGCCGTAAAACCGGCTGACGCGGCGGATGCAGACGGGAGCCATAGCTAGCAATGGCCACAACCCTGGAGGAGAACCCACTTCGCGCGGGGATGCGAAAGCAGCGGACTCCGGAGCCGTGCACCATCGTGATAATGGGGGCCACCGGCGACCTTACGCATCGCAAGCTCATGCCGTCTTTGTATAACCTCGCCCACGATCGCCTCATCCCTCACAGCTTCGGAATCGTTGGCTTCTCAAGGCAGGATAAGGACCACGAGGACTTCCGGACCGATATGCGGACGGCGGTCGACAAATTCTCGCGCTATGCGCCGGTCCAACCGCAGGTCTGGGACAGCTTTGCGGACGGACTATTCTTCCAGCAGGCCGACTTCAGTGATGTGGAGAGCTACAAGCTGCTCGGTGAGTGCCTGGAACGAATTGACCGGGAGAGAGGAACCCAGGGGAATCGCATCTTCTACCTGGCAACTCCTCCAAGCGTTTTTGCCACAATCGCCGAAATGCTGGGCAAGGCAGGCCTCGTCACTCCCAATGCAACGGGCCAGCATTGGACCAGGCTGGTGATCGAGAAGCCGTTCGGACGCGATCTGGGGAGCGCCCGCGCCTTAAACACCGATCTTCTCAAGGTCTTTCACGAGGAACAGATCTATCGGATCGACCATTACCTCGGCAAGGAGACGGTGCAGAACCTCCTGGTTTTCCGCTTTGCGAACGGTTTGTTCGAGCCAATCTGGAACCGGCGATACGTGGACAACGTCCAGATAACGGTTGCCGAGGAGCTTGGTATTGAGCGGCGTGGCGGCTACTACGAAACTGCCGGCGCACTGCGTGACATGGTGCAGAGCCATATGCTGCAACTGCTCACGCTTACGGCCATGGAGCCTCCCGTAGCCCTGGATGCCAACGCAGTGCGTGACGAAAAGGTGAAGGTGCTGCGAGCCATTGACGTACCCGACGTGGAATCCGTTCAACGCGGCGCCGTTCGCGGTCAGTACGGACCGGGCTGGGTCGGCGGTCAGCAAGTTTCCGGATACCGAGGTGAGGAAGGAGTTGCTCCGGCTTCCGCTACGGAGTCCTTCGTAGCTCTCAAGCTCAACGTGGATAGCTGGCGGTGGGCCGGCGTGCCTTTCTATCTGCGAACCGGCAAGCGACTGCCCAAGCGAGAGACAGAGATTGCAATCAGTTTCAAGCGAGCGCCTCTTGCACTGTTTCAGCACCTGGACCCGGACGCAATGTCCAACAATGTGCTGGCGATACGCATCCAGCCGGACGAAGGTATCTCGCTCAAGTTCGTCGCCAAGGTGCCCGGTCAGGTCATGGATCTGCAGCCGGTCAACATGGATTTTCTGTACGGCGCCTCGTTTGGCAGGCAGTCACCGGACGCATACGAGAGACTGCTTCTCGACGTCATGTTGGGTGACTCGACGCTCTTTACTCGCCGAGACGAAGTGGAGGCCGAGTGGCAGATCATCACACCCATCCTTGAGGCGTGGCAAACGGAGCGCGCTCCCGATTTCCCGAACTACGAAGCCGGGACCTGGGGGCCGACGGCAGCAAGAGAACTGCTTCAGAAAGACAATAGAGACTGGCGGCAGATATGAACACGGTCGCGACCACGCTGGCGGAATGGAACGGCACTGACATCGATATGACGACGGTTCAACGCCAGTTCACAGCACTTTGGGGAAGCATAAACGATGGAGGCAACAGTGGAGTCCCGGTGCGCACCAGCATGTTTAACCTGGTGGTCTATACCGACAGTTCCGAACGAGCCTCTCAGGTCGCGGAGAATGTTGCGGGCTTAACGGGACGGCGTCCGTCGCGTCTCATCATTCTTGTGGGCGATCGCATGTCCGAAAACTGCATAGTCGACGCCAGTGTACGCTTGCGGTGTCAGGGAAGTCTGAGTTCAGGCCAGGCCTACGAAGAGGTCATCATGTGGGCGCACGGACGAGCCGCCGACCATCTGGCCAGCGTCGTTATTCCGTTGCTTTTGCCCGAACTCCACACCTACTTGCTCTGGACCAGTCAGCCGCCATTTGGTCTCCGGCTCTTTCATCGCCTGCTCGGGATCGCGGACCGGGTGGTTGTTGATTCCTCTTTATTCAAGTCCCCCGGCGACGGCCTTGCCAATCTCGCGCGTCTCACGCGCAGCCACCGACAGGTCCTGGACTTCCACTGGGCGAGACTTGGGCCCTGGCGGGAAATGATTGCACAGTTTTTCGACAATGCCGATTACCTTCCATATGCGCGAGCGATTCGAAGCGTGCGTCTTGAGTTCGGACGTGAGGGCAACCTGCAGTCTGCAACCGTCGGGTCTCTTCTGGTGCTCGGGTGGATCGCATCGCGCCTGGGGTGGGAGCCGGAGACAACGCTGGACGAGGTAGCAACAGGAGATGTGGCATTGGCCGCTTTGGATGGAGAACGGCTTGTGACCATCGATTTGCAGTTTCGGGATCATGGAGCCAACGCGGCTGGCCGCTTAGTTGGCATGGAGCTTGTCTCGCAGCCCAAAGGACTTCCCGCGGCCCGGTTCTCGATCTGGCGGGCAGAGGATCTCAGCCAGGCCGAGGTTGCGACAGACGTGTACGACGGGCCGAAGCATTCGCGTATTGTTCCTCTCATCAGTAAGAGCGACTCTACTCTTTTGGCGGAAGAACTGCAGGTCGCTGGCCATGATCCCCTCTACGACGAAGTTGTAGCAATGGCAAGCCGCATGGCGGGCCGGGAGGTATGGTTAACACCGTGAATCAGAGCAACACCATCGGAAATTATCGCATCCAGATCGCTGACGACGCGTCGACCCTGGCAGACGATGCTGCACGACTATTCGTCGAAAGAGCGAATGAAGCAGTTCAAACGAGAGGCATGTTCTATGTCGCGCTTTCGGGCGGCAATACGCCGCGAGCCCTGTACGAGAAGCTTGCTTCGGACATGTATCGAGATCAGATCGACTGGTCACTCGCGCAGGTGTTCTTTTCGGATGAGCGTTTTGTGCCACAAGATTCCCCGGAGAGTAATGGCAGATTGGCGAACGACGCCTTGCTTTCGCGTGTTCCGATCAATGAGCGCTTCGTCCACAGAGTCGCGACCGAGAACATACCGGTGGAAGCCGCAGCCGCAAACTACGAAGAGGGAATCCGCCGCGTCTTTGCCGTAGGGCTTGACGAGACGCCGAGGTTTGACCTCATTCTTCTGGGGCTTGGCACTGACGGTCATACTGCGTCCTTGTTCCCTGACACCGCAGCGCTCACGGTCGACAACCACCTGGTTGTTCCCAACTTCGTGCCCAAGCTCGATACCTGGAGGGTTACCTTTACGTACCCGCTCATCAACGCGGCGCGGTGCGTCGCATTTCTCGTGTCCGGCCACGACAAGGCAGAAATGGCGCGACGTGTCCTGGCAATGGATCGAGATCTTCCGGCGAGTGGCATCAATCCGGCGAGCGGTGACCTGATCTGGCTCTTCGATCGCGCGGCTGCACCGCAGACCGGTTCTTCACAGGAGACCGTGACAACCCCCGGCGAACGCGCAAACGAGGGCACATGACGCCCGTGCATACATCCAGCATCGAAATCGCACCCTCGATCCTCGCTTCTGATTTTCTTCGACTTGGCGATGCCGTGCGTGAGGCGGAGGAAGCCGGAGCGGACCGCCTCCATATCGACGTCATGGACGGCCGCTTCGTTCCCAACATTTCTATTGGCACTCCAATCGTGGAATGCATCCGAGCCGCGACCACAATGTATCTTGAAACGCATCTCATGATCGTGGAACCGGAGAAATACGTGCCGATGTTCGCCCATTCTGGTGCCGATCTGATCACCGTGCACGTCGAGGTTTCTCCCCATCTTTATCGAACGCTGCAACAGATTCACGACTACGGTAAAGCCGCCGGTGTTGCGATCAATCCGGCGACGCCCTGGCACGCAGTCGAGGAAGTCCTCGAGCTAGCAGACCTCATACTCGTCATGACGGTCAGCCCTGGTTTTGGGGGCCAGGACTTCATTGAAGCTATGCTTCCCAAAATTCGACGCATACGAGATGAGCTAGACCGCCGCGGTGCGCATGCCTCGTTGGAGGTGGATGGCGGAATCGGCCCGGACACAGTCGCGAAAGTTGTAGAGGCTGGAGCGCGAGTACTGGTGGCGGGAACCTCGGTGTATCAGGCGCACGCGGGAGTTGTGCAGTCCGTGCGCGAATTGCGTTCAAGGGGAGCCAACGCGCTTTCCATGGCTTAGACCCTTACCACTTTAATGAAGGAGGCCCGATTATGAAGTTCATCCTGCTTGTT
>DASVZE010000624.1:0-1930 GCA_036391775.1 Chloroflexota bacterium
ATCAATTTCCGCAGCCGGATGACAAGAACGGCGACCGGCGACCAGGGAATATTCGTGCGCAGGCGGGTTTTCGAGCGGGTTGGCGGCTGCCCCAACTGGCCGCTTTTTGAGGACGTGGAACTGGTGCGCCGCATCAAGAAAGTCGGGAGATTTGCCGTGCTTCCCACGCGTTTGTGCGTGTCTCCCCGCCGCCATGTGGCCAGGGGCGTGTACCGGACTGTCGTGCTCATCTATTTGTTGCGGGTGGCATTCTGGTTCGGAGTATCACCGGAAACGCTGAAGCGGTGGTTCGACGACTCTCGTCCCACCGCGCATCCGGTTACCGAGGCAGAGCCGACGGTGGAGCGGCTATCCTGATGTACTCCGCCATCGTGTTCGATGTGAATGAAACGCTCCTGGACCTGCGAGCGATGGAGCCCGCGTTTGAACGCTATTTTGGATCGGGCGACCTTCGCAAGGAGTGGTTCAACGAGGTCCTCAAGCTTGCCTTTGCGACCACGGTCTTAGGACGCTATTACGATTTCGGAGTTGTCGGGAGAGCGGCTCTCGGAATTCTTGAAAAGCGCCACAACAAATCATGCACGGAACGGCAACGGAACAGCATACTTTCCTTAATGCGGGAACTGCCCGCGCATGCCGATGTTTCTCAAGCCCTGGAACTCTTAAAGGAACAGGGCTTTCGGCTCGTAGCACTCACAAATTCAACAGCGTCCACGGCTGAGGCGCAACTCACGCACGCCGGAATCCGACACTTGTTCCAGCAGGTATTTTCCGTGGACACGGTTAGACGGCTGAAACCGGCGCCAGAGCCGTACCGGATGGTCGCTGCACAGCTTGGGGCCGACCCGAAATCTCTCTTGATGGTGGCGGCCCATTCCTGGGACATAGCAGGAGCCATACACGCCGGTTGGAACGGTGCGTTCGTTGCGCGGCCGGGACAAGTCCTCGACGCGCTGACTCCAAAACCCGCATTCATGGCGCAAGATCTCTCTGACTTGGCGCGCATGATCATTCGGAAGGGAAGCCCACGCCGTGAAGTCCGAGTGAAGCGTGCAAAATGACTTCCTCCGAGCCAAACGTAACACCGGAGTCCGGTGCCATCTGCTATGCACTCAGCCGCCGCGTGGTGGCGCGGAACAGTCTGCTCGCGGTATTGGTAGGTTGCCTGCTGACCCTGACGAATCAGCTGGACGTCCTCCTGACGCAGGCATTCAGCTTTCGGATGGCGATGAAGGTGTTCTTTAATTTCCTGATCCCTTTCGTAGTGTCGTCGGCAAGCGCGGCTCTCAACCGCAACACCAGCGCGGGCCACTGACGGCTCTGATGCCCCGAAACAAGTCGCCATACGAGTTGTCAACGTCCTTGCAAAGCCCGATCCCACGGGAGATTGGGATCGCTGATCAAGGTTCTGAAGCTGGTCCGATCAGGGAGATTGTTCGAAAGGAACGATCAGTGGCTTGCTGACAGCTTGGGAGAGGAGCTGCAGGGCCGCGATGATGATACTTCGCTGAAGTGGCGCGTCGTCTGGTCCACCCAATGGGTACCCAAGAGGTCGATCGACCGCCAGCGCGCGCGGAGGCCGAACCCGCTCTGTTACTTCCCGCAACAGAGTGATCGACACGGTGGGTATGCCTGACCTCTCTATGACGCTTTGTATCAGCCCCACGGACTGGTGGCACATCGGTCAAACCGGGGTCAACAGAACAGCGTCCACGCCGTCTTCAGCGAGCTTGCGCGCCATCTCGGGCGCGGTAATGCCCATCAAGCGTGCCGGTGCTGTGATCGACCCCATAAAACTGAAATGGCGCCCGGCCACCTCGCCGATGATGCCGTCCTGCTTTAATTCGCGAAGCCGGTCCAATGGCAGCGCCAGGTTCTTGTCCTTCTCGATACCACGCTGGTCGAAAGCGTCGCTCTTGTGCCCAATAAG
>DASVZE010000625.1:0-3819 GCA_036391775.1 Chloroflexota bacterium
CACAAGCACCACCACGGCCGCGCCGAAGACGAGCTGGACGATGTCGAAGGCCACAAGCACCACCATGGTCGCGCCGAAGAAGAGCAGGACGACGTCGAGGGCCACAAGCACCACCACGGCCGCGCCGAAGACGAGCTGGACGATGTCGAAGGCCACAAGCACCACCATGGTCGCGCCGAAGAAGAGCAAGACGACGTCGAGGGACACAAGCACCACCACGGCCGCGCCGAAGACGAGCTGGACGACGTTGAAGGCCACAAACATCACCACGGTCGCACAGACGAGCAGGACGACGTCCAGGGCCACTTCTATAACCGGAACGACGACGAGGACGACGTCGAAGGTCACAAGCACAAGTTCTAACTACCGCGCGATACCGAGAGTAATATCTCGGTTCAAGCCAACACCTGGGGAGGCCGTTTGGCCTCCCTTTCCCTTCTTGTCCATCCTGTAGATATAGAGATGAAAACAGGAAGGAAATATAAGAAGTGGACGTCTTCGATGCGGTCCGCACCGTCCTGGCGGTCCGGAGTTTCCAGGAAGAACCGGTTTCCGATGATGTACTCAGGAAGATTGTCGAAGCCGGACGACTAACTGCCAGCTCAATCAACCTCCAGCCCTGGCACTTCATCGTGGTGCGGGAAAGAGAAAGCTTGCGCCGGCTTGGCGAGCTGGTAAAGACTGGCCCTTACATTGCCCAGGCATCTTTGGCAATCGTTGTGGCTATTGAGAAAGACAGCATGTTCTCCGTATCCGATGGGAGCCGTGCTATCCAGGACATGATTTTGACTGCATGGTCGGAGGGTATCGGCTCAAACTGGGCCGGTTTCGGTGACAATCCAGATGTCAGCGCTCTTCTTGGGATTCCTCCCGAGCTTGGTGTGTTGGCAGTCGTGCCGTTTGGCTATCCGGTTCAGGCGGTGGGGCAAGGCAAAAAGAAGCGAAAGCCGCTTTCTGGTGTCGTAAGTCTCGAACGGTATGGGCAGCCTTTTGCATAAAGCAAGGGATACGCGTCAGCACTACGCGGCTCCTCTATCAGCGTGGAGGTAGTGCTACGTCCGGGCTGTAAGCGCCAATTTCAAATTGGCATCGTTCTGGAGTCTGGCATTGGCGGCCTCCAGCAGTGACTCGTGAACGTCGGCCGCCCGGTCTCGCAGCTCAAAGAAATCGCTTTGTTCCAGTGAGAAGACTGTAAGCCGGTCGTGCGCTCGAACCGTCGCCGTTCGCGGGACGTTGTGAAGCAAGGCGATCTCTCCGAAGAAGTCCCCTGGATGAAGCTGACTGCGGCCCTGTACTCCTTCGTTTGCCACCTCGATGTCTGCCGTTCCGGACGCAATGACATAGAACCGGTCCCCCACGTCTCCCTGCCGGACAACGACGGTTCCAGCAGGAAACTCTTCTTTCATCATGCGTCGAACCGCCCACTCGCGTACGGCTTCGGGCAAGTTCGCTAGGGCCGGCACGCGCGCAAGCATTTCAGGTCGCGGTGCGCGCGATGTCTGCACTTTGTAGTACCACCACGAAGCAGCACTTGCGAGAACGACAATGATACCCATGATTATTATTGCCTGAGTGAGGCCCACGACACCCGCCAGGGGGCCGCTGACGGCATTTCCGACGAGCACCATGTTGAAGAAATAGGCGTCCATCGTTCCACTAACCCGTCCCAATATTGAATCAGGCACTGATTGTTGTAGGAGAGTCTCTTGTGCGGCATATTGCAATACTTCCGCCAGCCCGATAAGACCGATGATTGTCAACGCGGCACCTGCTACCGGCCACACAGGGAACAGGGCCAGACAGATACCCCCGACAGTGATGGAGCCGGCCAGCAATGAATCGAGTCGAACCGATTCGGAAAGTCTTGAAGCGATCAGTCCGCCCACGAGCTCACCCGCGCCCAGCGCGCCGTACATGTATCCCACGCCTGCATTACCTATGTGAATGGTGTGCTCGGCGTAGGTCACCATCCAGACAAAGAGGGCTCCCTGGGCCAGTTCCGGCATCGTCATGATCGCGAGACTGAATAGCAGTACCGGCCGCTGTCTGATGATCTGAAACGTCGCTTTCCAACCAGACTGACGAGCACTTGCGAGATCTGAGGGCTCAGAGTGCTCCTCCCCTTTTGCTGAGGAGCTGCGGGTTCGAATAAGTCGAATTGAGATCGCCGAAAAACCGTACGTGACAGCCTCGACCCACAGCAGCTGAGTAATAGCGCCGGTACCTGCAATCGCACCGCCGGCAAAACAGCCAAGAATCATGGCGAGTGACTCTGCCTGCATAACGACGGCATTCGCGGCTAGAAGGTCTTCCTTTTTCGACACCACGTTCGGTATCAGCGCGATACTGGCCGGACGAAAGACGGCACTTTGTGACGTGATCAAGAACGCAAGGGGATAGATGATCGCCCATGTACTGGCATTCAAGCCGATCGCCAGTACGATGACCAGCAACCCCCGTCCCACGTCCGCAAAAATCATTGCTCGCGCGTGTCCGATTCGATCCGCCAGGGCGCCGCCAAATGGGCTTAGGAGGAGCATCGGAATCAGCCGTACGATCCACAGCATGCCTACCAGGAAGCTGTTGCCGTTGCTGTATTTGTAAATAGCAATGCTCAACGCGACAACATAGAGCCAGTCTCCGCTCGACGAAACCAGGCGTGCCGCCATGAGCAGCGACACGTTCCGATTCCGCAGTGCCTCCCGCATGTGCGGCGCCTATGTCCCGAGCGCCACGAGATAGCTGTTGCCGCGCGAATCGACCGCCCGCACGAAGACCATTCCGTTTGCCACCATCAGAGCATTGTCGCTGGCAAACCCGTAGAAACCCTGCGATAGGATATGTACCCCGAGCGGTTTGCCCTTCCCGGCTCCGAAACCGTACAGCCTGATGGGCTGGCCCAGACCGTACGTCAAGACGTACACCACGCCGTTTGCCACCGCGATGTGTGCGATATTCGGCAGGGGACGGAACCAGATGACATTGCCGGACTCGGGGTCCAGTTCCTCGACACCGACACGAGGCTGTAGCGTCTGCATGATGATGCCGGCCGGCGCAATGGCATGCGGCCAGCCCGCGGTGATGTATCGCGGGCCCACCACGCGCGACCAGATACGCTTGCCGGAGCCATCGACCGCATACAGCGTGGCCGGCCCGGTTTTCACCGTTGCCACTGTGTAATTGAGCAGGGGACCGGCAAACCAATCGCTGTACATATTGTTCTCGCGCGCAACAACTTTGCCGCTTGCTTCGTCGTAGAACGTGCTGCCGGTGGGCACCTGGGTAAGAACGCGGCTCGACGCGATCGCCGTCTCGGCATTGAGTGAGGCGGCCTGCCACCGTACCTCATTCGAGGTGGCGTCGATGGCATAGATCTTGTTGATGCTGCCCTGTTTGGTGCCTGCGTACCCGACTACGAGGGTTTTTCCATCGGTGACCGGCTTGATAAAGACTCCGCCGGGTACTTTGGGATTGGCCACAATCTGGCCCAGCTGCTGCCCTGTTGTCGGATCAATCGCCTGGATCGAGGATCCCGCGAGATAGAGTGCGCTTCCGGCGTACACCATTCCGCCGATCGTGTCCCGACTGTACATCTTGAGCGGCTTGCCGGTGGCCACATCCAGTGCTCGCGCGTACACATGGTTACCGGAGAGGACAGGGATATAGACTCGCCCGCCGGCCACGATTGGGTACGAGAGGGAGAGGGGCGCAGTCGTAACGCTCCACTTGACGCGGAGATGGAGGAAGGTGTGGGTAGAAAGCGTTTTTTCCGTGGCATTGTAGTTGCTCTGCGTGGCATCCGCATTCAGTTGCCTCCAG
>DASVZE010000626.1:0-10783 GCA_036391775.1 Chloroflexota bacterium
GCCGCCTGTTCCTCTGCAATGATTTCCTGGCAGAGATCAATACACTCGTCGCAAATGTAAACACCGCCAGGACCGGCTATAAGCCGATGAACCTGTTCTTGACTCTTTCCGCAAAAAGAGCAACGGTACTGCACCCGTGGGTTCTTGGAACCCGCCATGACGCCTAACTCCCTGCCTTCGCCATCGGCATTTCCTCTTCCGTCAAGACCTCGTCCACCAGACCGTACTCGACCGCCTGTTGAGGTGTAAAGAATCGGTCTCGGCTGAAGTCTTCCCGAATCTTCTCCACTGGTTGTCCCGTGTGGTTCGAAAGTATAGCAAAGTTACGCTCGTGCAGGCGGAGTAGCTCGCGCGCGTGAATTTCCACATCCGGCGCATATCCACCGAGGTTCTGCATGCCTGCCGGATGCATGTGCACCGTCGCGTTGGGGAGCACAAAGCGCTTCCCTTTCGCTCCACCTGCCAGGAGGACTGTCGCCATGCTTCCACAGAACCCGATGCACATGGTAGCAACGTCGCACGAAACATGCTGCATCGTGTCGTAGATTGCCAGGCCCCAATACACAGCTCCCCCGGGACTGTTGATGTACATATAGATGTCCTGGTCGGGGTCTTCACTCTGCAGGAATAGCAGTTGTGCCGTCACCAGGGCCGCAATCTGGTCGTCAATAGGTGTATTGATGAATACGAGTCGATCCTTGAGCATCCGAGAATAGATGTCAAAGGCTCTTTCACCTCGATTCGTCGTCTCAATAACAGTAGGAACGATATAGCGTTCAGCGTCCATAATCTGGTCCTTAACCGCCCACTTCGACGGCAACAGTCTCCTCGGTGTCGTCGGCCGCTCCGGCCGTTTGATCGGCAACCGCCCCGGCTGCCTCCGATGAAATCTCCTCACCGCCTGTGACAATTTCCACAAGCTTCTGTATAGCCCGCTGACGTCGTAGCCGGCTGCGAATGTTCGCTCGCACCGTACTAGAGGAACGCAGCTGCCTTCGTTCCGATTCGCTTGAGCGACTCGCGCGCAGGAGCTCGTCAAGGGAGACGTCGACATCGCGTGGGCGGATTTCAATGTTTTCGGTGTCCGCCACAGCGCTCAAGACCAATGATGTCTTGACGTTTTGCACTGCCCCGTCATGCATATCGCGACGGATATCGGCCTCGGATCTGCCGCTCGTCTCGACAAACGTGTCAAAGCTCATTCGCTGCTGCTCGAATGTGCGACGAAGATCGTCGACCATGCGATCGAGCTCCTCGTCGATGAGAATCTGAGGAATTTCCACAAAAGTGCGCGAGGTTACTGCCTCGACTGCGTCATTGACCAGCTTCTCGTCGGCCTCTAGCTTCCGCTCCAGCTCGAGATTAGAGCGCAGGGCCTCTCGCAGTTTTTCGACCGTCTCAAACTCACTGACACTCTGCGCGAAGTCGTCGTCCAGGTCGGGAATTACTTTTCTTTTGATCTCTTTGATAAGAGCCCGAAGAATCAAAGACTTGCCGGCTAGCTCGGAGTTACGGTAATCATCCGGCAAGTGCAGCACGATCTCGCGTATGTCCCCCCGAGCGGCTCCGCTGAGCTCGGCGGAGAGACCGGGCAAGTACGGATCCGGTCCGTCAGCTTGCTCGTCACGAAGCTCGTAATCCTGGTTGTCGTTGCTGATGACTTCTTGCCCGTCCGATCTACCTGTAATGTTCATCGTCACCACGTCGCCGATCTGAGCGACTCGGCCCACCGGCTCCAGCGTGGCATTTCTTTCTCGGAGCGTTGTCAGAGTTGCGTCTACATCTTCGTCGGTGACCTCGGCAACATTGCGCTCCACGTGGATAGCATGAATGTCCGGAAGCTGGACATCGGGCCGAACGGCGACGGTGGCCTCGAAGGTGAACGTCCCGCCGGATTCGAGGTGTGCATGATCGCCACCCTCGGGCTTGATTTCCGCCTCATCGATAGGAGTGACCTTGCTCTGGTCAACCGCCTTTCGGTACCCCCAGCGAATCGCCTCTTCAGTAGCCTCGTGCAAGAAGACCTCGTGCCCGATCATGCGCTCAAGGATCGGCCGTGGCGCCTTTCCCTTGCGGAACCCAGGTATAGTGACACGCTGCACCAGCTGCTTATATGTTCGATCGAGCGCCTGGCCGACTTCTTGAGCGGACAGCTCGACTTTGAGCGCGACCCGGCTCTCGGGGAGCCTCGTTACTTCAACGTTCATAGAACCTGAAAACTAGGCGCCGGGTTTTGGAGTGTCCGGCGGTTAAGAATTACACGTCATCTCGTGGTGGGGACGGAGGGGCTCGAACCCTCACGCCCAAGGGCACATGATCCTAAGTCATGCCTGTCTGCCAGTTCCAGCACGTCCCCGCCAGGGTCATGGCTCCACGACCTTCCTTTGAGCATACCAAATGGCCGACCGCCTTTGGTGGCCGAGCACCGTGCTACAATCTGCCCGCAATTGTGCTTGCCGGCGTGGCGGAATTGGCAGACGCACGGGACTTAAAATCCCGGGGCCCTTGGCCGTGTGGGTTCGAGTCCCACCGTCGGCACCACACGAGAAAACTGGAGAAGAGCACGTGGAGACGGGTGAAGAAAGCTGCGAAAACTGCCGCCACCTTCAGTCGGATGACGATTGCGGAAATCCCGAGTCGGTCTACTTTGGCAGGCCCATGGTCTATCGGGACGGCGACGAAGTATTGCAGGCCGGGTGGTGCGAGCATTACGTGCGCCGCATCTCACATAATGGGTCAGGCGGAGTTTGACGAAAAGGCTCTAAAGTTGGTACTATCTGTGTAGTGCAGCGCGGAACACCCGGCGCTGCATCTCTATGTTTTAGGAGGCTCTCCGATCCCTAAGGAACTACGAGTTAACAATCAAATCCGAGCGCGAGAAGTACGCCTCATTGGCGAAAACGGCGAGCAGCTCGGGATTGTTCCCATCGTCCGTGCGCTCGATATGGCGCGAAGCTCAAACCTCGATTTAGTCGAGGTAAGTCCTACCGCCCAGCCCCCCGTGTGCAGGCTGCTGGACTATGGCAAATACAAGTACGAGCAAACGCGCAAAGAGCGCGAAGCTCGAAAGACCCAGAAGACCCAGGCGTTGAAAGAGATGCGACTGAAGCCCAAGATCGGTGTGCACGATCTGGAATTTAAGACGCGACTCATCCAGGGATTTCTGAGTGACGGCGACAAGGTGAAGGTAACGGTGAATTTTCGAGGCCGAGAGAATGCTCATCCTGAGCTGGGGCGCGCAGTGCTCGAAGAGGTCGTACGACGCCTTGAAGGCAATGGTGCCGTGGAGCGTGCGCCGCTTCTTGAAGGCCGAGCCATGACGATGATTCTCTCTCCGTCGCCACAAAAAAACAGGCCTGCGCCCACTCAGGGCGTTCCGGCATAGAAATGGACAGGCAGATATGCCGAAAATAAAGACCCATAAGGCAACGGCAAAGCGGATCAAGATTACGGGCACCGGAAAGATCCTGCATTCCCGCGGCTTCCAGAATCATAAGAAAGCAGCAAAGTCGAAGCGCTCGCTCCGTCTCATGGACGATATGCTGCCGGTGAGCGCGGGTGAAGCGCGGCGCATCAGGCATCTGGTGCCAGGCCTTAAGATCAGGCACTAGGAGGCTAGACGAAATGCCACGCGTTAAGGGCGGACCCGAGTCGCACCGCCGCCACAAGAAAGTATTGAAGCTGGCCAAGGGCCACCGGGGTGCGCGAAGCACTCACTTCCGATCGGCCAATGAGTCGGTCATCAAGGCACTGGCGTACGCCTATCGCGACCGCCGCACACGCAAGCGGGATTTTCGATCACTATGGATCGTGCGAATCAACGCTGCCGCACGGCAGCACGGTTTGACATACAGCCAGTTCATGCATCTTCTTAAAGAGTCTAACGTTGGTCTGGATCGCAAGATGCTGGCGGATTTGGCGGTCCGCGAACCCGCGGTCTTTGAACGCATCGTGAGCGAGGTAAAGGTCTCCGCCTCGTAAGTGCGGATTACCAGCACCCACAACGCTCTCGTCAAATACGTCCGTTCACTGCAACGTGCCCGTGCGCGGCAAGAACAGGGGGCGTTTGTCGTCGAGGGAGTTCGATTGGTGCGCGAGGCGCATCTGGCGCGACAGAATCCGGTCCTGGTCATGTACGACCCGGAGACTCTGCGCACAGACTCAGGCCGCGCCTTTGTACGAGAACTCGAGCAGTGGACGACCGATCTGCACGAAGTGACAGCTCATGTCCTGAATGCAGCCGCTCAAACCGAGACACCCTCCGGCGTTCTTGCCGTCATTCGGCGACCTTCGCCTCCACCACTTGAAACGCACGATTCCGATGGCTTCGCGGTGGTGCTCGACGGGATGGGTGATCCAGGAAATGTGGGCACCATCTTGCGCACCGCCGACGCCGCAGGCGTTGATTTTGTCGCGTTGACCCCACAGAGCGCGGATCCGTTCAATCCAAAGGCAGTTCGGGCCGGCATGGGGGCCCACTTTCGACTCGATATTTATGCGGGCGTTCCGTTGGTTGAACTGCTTCAAACGTTGCCGGGCATGCAATGGGTCACGATTGACGCTGGATCGGAGACGGATATGTATCACTTCGTGTGGCCGGTCAGATGCGGGCTTGTCATTGGAGGTGAAGCGCACGGCCTCTCACGGGAGGCGCGCGATAACTTTGACTTTTCGGTTCGCATCCCCATGCGTCACGGGGTAGAATCCCTGAATGCAGCAGTTGCGGCGTCGATCGCCATCTATGCGGCATTGGGTTCGAGACTTTCCGCCGATCTGTAGCGTTACAGATGCGGGCTTACAGCGTACTAGCAAGTGACAGAGCCGATGAGGAGCGCATGTCCGATGCACTGAGCACCGGTGCAGCGATTGAAGAGGTATCGGCCGAAGCGAGAGAAGCGCTCCTGGTCGAGGCTGCGAAACAGGATCCAAATGCATACGGCGAGCTATACGAGCGATATTATGCGCGGGTCTACCGCTACATCTATCACCGGCTGGGCAGCGTCCACGACGCGGAAGACCTTACGGCTGTCGTCTTTATGAAAGCTCTGGAAGCCCTGCCTACTTATCGAACGGGTCGAAACGGGTTCGCACCCTGGGTCTTTCGCATTACACGGAATGCGGTGGTGGATCACTATCGACGGCAGCGCAAGCAGGCTCCGCTCGACGAGCTTAGTCACGAGTCAGCCGACTCGGATCCGGTGGGGGACGTCCTGGAAAGGGAACAGCAGATAGAGCTCAGAACGCTGGTCGAGTGCCTCTCACCCGAACAACGAGACGTCGTCTTGATGCGCTATGCGGCTGATCTTTCCTTTTCCGAGATTGCCGCCACCCTGAGCAAGAACGAAGCGGCGGTTCGGATGCTTCTCCATCGAGGACTCCGGAAAATGAAGGCGGTAATGGACGATGAGACCTCGTTGCGACGAAACTGATCTCGAATCTATTGAGCGATTCGCGGCGACCATGGGGCTGCGGGTACCAATGGATCCCTCGCATAAGCAACGTCTCCGACAGCTGTTAGTGCAGCGGCACATGGAGCTGACGGCGAGTGGGGGGAAGGATAAGTCGCGGCGATTCCTGCGGTTTAGCCGGATTAAGCGCTATGCAGTCATCGGTCCGGCAGCCCTACTTTCGGCAGCAGCCTGCATGACGCTTATTTGGTCGCTTCAGGTGGCGGGGCATCGCTCGGTTCCAACGGCGCAAGATCTGACTCAGGCACTTGCGAAGACTGTGCCGACTGTTACCGCATGGCAAGTTACAGTCCACCAAGAGCAGAGCAATTCCGCGCAGAACGTCCTTTGCCCGGGGCCATTGCATCCCGGTGGACTTTACGTCCGTAACAACATTGTCTATCTGTGGGTGGCCAACCGGTGGTATCAGGTGCCGGCCAACGCGCCGAATGACCCGCGGTGCCCACCGTACTGGCAATGGGTGTATGCGGTTCTTCCGCAGCAGCTGGCACATCACCAGGTTCAGCTTTCCGGGGGACAGGCCATCGGCGGCAAGCGCACCGAGCAGATACGCTATAGCGCCCAGGCGGGTCCCGGGAAGATAGTAAAGACATCGGTCTGGATCGACCAACGGACGGGACTTCTGCTTAAGCTGCAACGAGTCACGCTACAAGGCGCGACTGTGGTGAACCGGGTCACTGCCCTCTATCGGTACCAGCAAGCAAAGCAATGATCCGTGCTGCCGCCGCTGCTCTTTTCATGGCTCTTCTCGTCATGCCGCGTACCGCGTTTGCGGGGTCACCGCCACCACCACCCCCGACACCCAGGTGCGGCCCGTGCGTAGGCCCGCCATCGCCTCCCACTCCGGTTCCCACACTCGGACCGTCTCTCAACCCCACGCCGGTTGTGGTGTCCGTCAGCCTGTCTCCGCTGAAGGTGCGTCGTGGACAGTGGGAGAAGACAATCGTCAGGGCCGAGAAAAACGCTGTTGTCACGCTCGCCGTACATTATCACCATGCCAGCACGGTCACCTTTCATGGCAAGGTTGGATCTTCCGGTGCGTATTCCAAGTCATGGAAGATTGCAGCAAATGCGCCTCTTGGTAAGGCCTCGGTGCAGGTTGACGTGAAGAGCCAGAGTCCCTACCGGAGCTCATTGAGCTTCACCGTGGTCCGCTAGGTCGCGCACACACTTTCGGATCCGGTACTGTGGACCTTCCGCCTGATCTGGTGCACGCACTGAATCTGCTCACGGAATCAATTCCGCGACCTACCCTGAATTCCGCGGCCGCGCGACTGTCGAGCCGCTACCGCCATGACCGCTCCGACCCGGCAGTTCCTTACATTCGAAGCGCGGACGATGCTGTGGCATACGCTGCGTATCGCATGCCGGCTACGTTCGCCGCGGCATATGCTTGCTTCACACAGGTTCGCAAAGAACGACCAGACTTCCAGCCGGCGCGAGTGCTCGATGTTGGAGCAGGGTCCGGAGCTGCGACCTGGGCGGCGCTGGAGGTCTGGCCCCGGATAGACGTCGTTCGGCTGATCGAACGCGATGCCCATATGGCCCGCGTCGGTCAGTCCCTGATGCAGAGCACGAGGTTGCCGGCATTCCGGAGCGCACATTGGATGCATTCGGATGCTGTAGTGCCACAGGTGGAAGGCGGCAACGATCTGGTTCTTGCCTCGTACATTGTCGGCGAGGTTTCTGCTGCGGACAGCAACCGATTCCTTGACAATATGTGGCAAGCGTGCACCGAGACCATGGTGGTGATAGAGCCCGGCACACCCGCCGGTTTCCGGACGGTCCTCGCGGCCCGCGCCAGACTCCTGACCCATGAGTCCAAAATGATTGCGCCGTGTCCTCATGAAGTTGAGTGCCCGATGGCTTCCGGCGACTGGTGCCACTTCTCGCAACGTCTCCCTCGAATGGAGGCGCACCGCGCCGCAAAGAGCGGGCGGTTGTCATATGAAGACGAAAAATTTTCGTACATAGCGGTGTCCCGGCAGCCTGCGGCCCTGCCCTTTGCGCGCATCGTTCGACATCCGCAGACCCGGCCCGGCCGAATCGGTTTGACATTGTGTACGCGCGATGGCCTCCAACAGTCCCTGGTAACGCGCCGTAACAAGGCACTTTTTCGCCTGGCGAGGCAGGCGCACTGGGGTGATTCTTTTCTGTCCGATGAGTCGCGGTCTAAAGATCCTTACTCGCCTGCGTGCTATATTTGTCAAACCGCATACGCGCTGCGACGGAGAGAGTAACCGGCGAGTAGGCGCCAGGGAGAAGAGGTCACCGACTGAGAGCCTCTTTGCCAGGAACCCGGTGAAGTTCACTCCGTAGCGTGGGACTGAAAGACAGTAGGCCACCACGGTTCCCACCGTTATCGGGGTAAGAGAGGCCACGGGGGTAGGTCCCCTGTGGCAAGCGGGGTGGTACCGCGGACAGGCCAGTTCGTCCCTAACGAACCGGCCTTTTTTATTGGGGAGAATTCGATGGACGATGAACGTATTGCTGACGATCTAAATCGACTGAACGAACTAAGGGTCCAGGCCATCGCCGTCATCGACCAGGCGGAGGACGGCGAGGCGCTGGAAACAGCGCGAGTACGGTTCACAGGTAAGAAGTCCGAGATCAATAAAGCTCTTGCGGGCATGGCACGACTTCAACCTGAGGACAGAAGGTCCCTGGGCGCAGCCGTCAATACTGCGAAGGGTGAGATTGAGCGGGTATTGGCGGCTAAGAGCGCAGAGATTCACCGGCTCGAGCTTGACCGCCGGCTAGAAAGCGAGTTGGTTGACGTAACGCTTCCTGGTGTTCCGGTTCGCCGCGGATACACGAATCCGCTACTCGCGGGTGTGCGAGAGCTTCTGGAGATTCTTACGAAGCTTGGATTCGCTGTATACGAGGGCCCGGACGTCGAATGGGACAGCTACAACTTCACCATGCTCAACATTCCACGCGACCACCCGTCGCGCGATCTGCAAGATACTTTCTATGTGTCGGACGACGTGGTGCTACGCACGCAGACTTCGCCGGCACAGATCCGAATTATGCAGCAACGCCGGCCACCTTTGCGCGTAGCGGTTCCGGGATTCGTCTATCGCAACGAAGCGGAAGATGCCTCGCACGGGGATCGCTTCTATCAGATCGAGGGCCTGGCTGTGGATACCGATATTACCTTAGCGGACCTGAAGGGCACGCTAACTCAGGTGGCGCAGCGCTTCTTCGGCTCCGACCGACCTGTTCGCTTCCGGCCCCACTACTTTCCGTTCACAGAGCCGAGCGCGGAATACGACATCCAGTGTGCCGTGTGCCAGGGAGCCGGTTGCCGCTCCTGCGGCAACGAAGGGTGGCTTGAGCTTGGCGGTGCAGGAATGGTTCATCCACGCGTGCTGGAAAACGTGGGCTACGACCCTGAGAAGCTCAGCGGCTTCGCGTTTGGAATCGGGCCCGACCGATACACCATGAGTAAGTACGGCATCACGGACTTGCGTCTTTTCCGTGAGAATGACCTGCGTTTCTTGCGCCAGTTCAGTTAGGGAGGGAACGATGCGTGTGCCGTTGCAATGGCTGGCGGATTTCGTGGATCTGGAGATAGATGTGGATGAGCTTGCTCATCGACTGACTATGGCCGGCCTCAAAGTTGAAGCCATAGAGCGCATTGGGGCCGATTGGCAAGATGTCGTTGTCGGTCAGGTCGTGGAGCTAGAGCCACATCCTCGTTCCACGAAGCCACTTCATGTCACAAGGGTAAGCCTGAGCTCCGACCATCAGGTCACCATTGTGACGGGCGCTCAAAATGTGAAATTGCATGCCAAGGTAGCGGTGGTGCCTGTTGGCGGTTTACTGCCCCACGGACCAGACGGGCGGCCTATCGTCATCGAGTCGCGGCCGATGGTCGGAATCACGTCGCATGGCATGCTCGCCTCGGAATACGAGCTGGGAATCTCGGACGAACATTCAGGAATCATGATACTTCCGGACCACGCCGAGGTTGGCACCCCGTTGCGGTCTTTGCTGGGGGATGATGTCCTGGATATCGAAACCAACCCCAACCGGCCGGATACACTCTCGATCATCGGCATCGCGCGCGAAGTAGCGGCTGTAACCGAACAGCAAGTACGACTGCCCGATCCAACCGTCATGGGCGCGAACGTGGAGCGGGTCAATAGAGAGAGCGTGCCCGTGGAGATCGATGCGCCGGATCTTTGCCCGCGGTACTCTGCCCTCCGCATAGAGGGACTGTCAGTGTCCGCGTCTCCCGATTGGATCGTGCGCCGTCTTGAGCTGTGCAAGGTGCGGTCCATTAATCTGCCGGTGGACCTGACGAATTACGTCATGCTGGAGTGGGGCCAGCCCATGCACGCTTTTGACGGGGATCAGCTTCACGGTGGCAAGATCGTCGTGCGGCGCGCAGAGCCTGGCGAGCATCTCACCACGCTGGACGGCGTCACGCGATCGTTAACACCCGATAATCTGGTGATAGCCGATGGACGCCGCGCCGTCGGTCTCGCCGGTGTCATGGGTGGAGAGAATAGCGAGATTCTCGACGATACCAGAACTTTGGTACTCGAATCTGCCAATTTTGCGCCGGTCAACGTACGCCGCACGGCGCAATCCCTGGGGCTACGCACCGAGTCCTCTACACGGTTTGAGAAGGGACTGCCGCCTGAACAAACGGTTCCCGCTCTGCATCGGTACTTTCAGCTCCTGGCTCAGGCGTCTGGTGCGCCGCTGCGAGCGTATGAAATAAGTGATGTGTGGCCCGAGCAGCCAGGTGCGCATCGAGTGACGATGCCGTTGCGCGATCTGGACCGGCTGTTAGGCATCCACATCGAAGAAGACGTTGCCGCGGAGAAGTTGAGCCTGCTGGGTTTTGGAGTAGAGATTGACGGTCAGAATCTGACGGCTGATGTGCCGTACTGGCGGCGGGCGGATGTCGAGCGCTCCGCCGATCTCGTGGAGGAAGTGGCCAGGCTCGTCGGCTTTGATCGCGTCCCCAGTACGCTCTTTCGCCGAACCATGGAGATCGAGCCGGAGAGCGCGGAGCGTCAGTGGGAGAGCCGAATCCGAAATTTGTTACTCGGTGCCGGAGTTAATGAGATCACGACGCACTCGCTTACCTCACCTTCGGCCATGGCCCGGCTCGCCGGCATCGACTCTCGCGATTCAGTGATCGATCCGGACGTTTGGCAACAGTTGGTCGTGAATCCTGCAGGTGTGTTCGCCCACGACGCGCTGACGTTGCCGGTCGAGCTTCTGAATCCGGCCACGGTGGATCGCCAGGTCCTGCGGATCACGCTTCTTCCCGGCGTGCTGGGTGCCGTGGCGCACAA
>DASVZE010000627.1:0-6471 GCA_036391775.1 Chloroflexota bacterium
ACAACCCTTCGTTTGCGCCTGCCTCCTCCTGCCGTGGCTACGCTTCTACCCTTTACCACATCTCACCGCCGGTCTCGCGGACCTCTGTGCGCTCATGAATAGCTACCACCCGCTACTCCCAATATGACAGAAGAGGGATGACTGGGAGATAGCAGGGAGATAGTGGGGAGATAGTGGGGAGATGTCCATATCCTATGCTGCTCAGGACTAAGAGTGACCGTCAGGTTGCTCACCCAGTGCGTGCTTCCGGCGAGGCGCTGACAAGCCGCCAGCGATTCCAGCGATCCAAGTCAATGAGGAGTCTCCCCCATGTCGCTTCAGCCACAGCGTCCTCGCATCTTTGTCTGGCTCACCACGCTCTGGGCCAGCTTGCGCGCCCTTGCCCAAACGGGTTGGCTACTACTCGCACAGGCGAGTACTTGGCTACGGGTACAACTCGCTGGCTGGCGTCGCTGGGGACCAGGCCTCCAGGAGCGCGCGCTGGTCATCTGGGCGTGGGTGCGGGAGGAACTCCCGCGCTGGCGGACCTGGGCGCCGCGGCTGAGCCGCTGGAGTCAGGCCAAAGCCCTTGCCGCGGCAGCCTGGTATCGCATACAGACGCCAGCGCGCAAAGCGCTCGTGGTCCTCCTGCTCCTCGTGACCATCCTCACTGGACCCACCGGAGCGGTACTGATTCGAAGTGACATTGGGCAGCGCCTCTTCGGCCTTCCAGCGTCCACAAATCGGCCGAGCTACGACCCCACCCAGAGTCACCTGCACCTGCCCCCCTCACCGCCGATCACCGGGAAGCCCGGCACGGCCAGGCCTCCGATGCCACACGCCTTTGCCGCCTTGCCGAGGGAAGTCGCGGCGGATCCAGCTGGCTTCACCTTCCTGAGCACCGATGGGCGGTTTGAAGCAGACGTCCCGGCAGGCGCCGTAACCGCTCAGGATCTGGCGGGCGCCGCTGGCCACCAGGAGAAGCTCCGTGTCACCCAGTTCGCGCCGGCCTCTGGCGGAACCGCTGGCGGGAGCGGACTGATCTCGTTTGGGTCTTACCTGGTCGAACTCGTGGATGGGAACGGGAAGCGCGTGGGCCATGGTTTCCACAAGCCCGTCGATATCCACCTCCACTACGCGCCCCAGGAGACCGTGTTCAACCTCGACCATGCCTTCGTCGTCTTCAATGGCGCTCATCCCAAGACCATCTCTGGGCTGGGCGCGGCCTCGTCAGCGCCGCTGACCTTGGATCGCGTCAAGCGGACGCTGAGCACACAGATCCCCGTTGACCCTGCCTTTGCTCGCAACGCGTCGACAGCGGCCCCAGTGGCGGCCGCCGCTCAGTCCTCCTCCGCGGTCTTCAATGGCGCCCACTCCAAGACCATCTCTGGGTTGGGCTTAGTCTCGTCAGCGGCGCTGATCGTGGACCACATAAAGCAGGCGCTGAGCACGCTGATCTCCATTATTCCTGCCTTTTCCCGCAACGCGACCTTGAAACCCCTTGGGAACGCGACGGCAGCGACGGCGGCCACGGCGGCCACGTCCGGCACTCCGGCTTCCTGGGGCATCAGCTTCAACTCGACCTCTCCAGTGGCCAAGTTCGTGAATCCTGACCCCTTCAATGTGGACCTGTCGTCAGGCTCCCTCAACACGGCAATCCCGCTGGATCTGCCTGCCGGACCGGCGGGACATGTCCCACCACTCACGCTGGCCTATAATAGTGGCGGGGTGAGCGAGCAGCACAATCCGCAGGGCGCGGCCGGATGGGTCGGCGAGGGCTGGAACCTCAGCCTGGGCGCCATCACCTGGTCCGAGCGCGACTACAACGAACAGTGCGGAACGAAGTGCAGCCAGATCTGGCAGAACCAGTGGTTCTTGAGCGATGCGTTTGGCACGAGTACGGAGCTGTTGCCCCCCGCCACCAATACCTCGACCTATTATGACGATACGGGCAATCCCTACTGCGCTCAGGGCAACAGCGCAGCCCAACCCTGCCCGATCCAGTTCCACACTGCTGATGAGTCCTATGCCAAGGTCTACGCCTATGTCGGGGGAAACAACTACGGGAACTCGAATGGGCTCCATACGCTTTGCTTCCGTGCCTACCTCGCCAATGGGATCATGGAGGAGTTTGGGTGCAGCCTGGACTCCGCCCACTACGACTCGCTGCAGTATTACGTTGCGGGCCTGTGTCTGGGCACATACAACTGCAACTCGACGGGCTACTACCTCCCGAGCGCCTACTACCCCGATCTCATCACCTATCCTAACGGCGACCAGATCCATATCACCTACCAGTCCGACACGCTGAAGGATCCTGGCTCTGGCGCCTGGTATCCACGCGACACGGTCCTCGGCACGGTCGAATGGGATTCGCCAGACTGCATCAACGCCAGCCAGGCGTGTACTGTGAGTTGGCATCCGCACTACCGGGTCCAGTTCAACGCCAGTCATAGCGTGGCGCGGGTGACGAACACTCCGGCCAACTGCAACACGACGCCCGGGCTGCGCTGTGACGATCCCCTGGACCTCTCCGCGTCCGGCGGCCTCCCCGCGCCTGCGGTGAACAGCACCTTCGTGCTTAATGACTTTGCAGTGCAGACCAACCTGTCCGGAAATGGGGGGAACTATAGCAGCGGCGCCTGGAACACCGTCCGCGACTACCAACTCGGCTACGAAGTGACTGGTCCCAAGCCCATCACCGATGCCGTGACGGGAAAGCAACAATCCGTCGCCGGGTATTTGGACCTCACCCAGATTCAGCAGGTAGGCACGGACAACAACACCGCCAATGGCTCGCCGCTCACGAGTTTTGGCTACAGCGACCAGAACCAATATTACGAGGATGGAACCCTGACGCCTCCCTCTGCCGCTGGCTGCGGGCCGTGGGGTTGGAATGTGGGCGGCAATGGGAACCCCTGTGACTTGTGGGCCCAGAGTTACGAAAGCAACAACCGCTACCTCTCCAGTGCGGACAACCACCTGGGGCAGACCCAGACAATCTCCTGGGAGAATGCCCGCAGCAACACGCATGGCGTGAACGCCGGGGGCAGCAACTTCGACCCGCTCGCCTGTGACAATTATCCGGCGAGCTACCCCTGCGACGAGGCGGATGATCAGCAGTGGAGCCGCATCATCGTCGGCGAGCACGACTCCTCGGTGCAGCAGGTAACCCAGCAGGGTCAAGGCGGCGCACAGACGAGCAAGACGATCACTACCCCTTATCACTATACCTATCAACTCGTCAGTTACAATTCTAACGAGTGCGCCGACTGCGGACAGGGCTTCTACTGGGGCGACGAGAACAGCAACGATTCTCTCGATTTCTACTCCCCCCACTTCGCCGGTTTTGCCCAGACCACGGTTTCCAAGCCCGACGGGTCCATGGAAACCCACAAGTTTTACAGCAGCGAGGGATGGGGGGTCTACGACGCGAGCCAGTTCACTGGGACCAACTCTAGCAAATGCACGGTGAATGTGCCGCCGTACACGTACTGCCGGCAGTCGTCGTGGTGGGACCTGCAGAACGTGGGGCACGGGCGGGAATATGAGGCCGACTACTATGACACCAATGGAACGACGCTGCTCAGGAAGGTGACGAACCAATATCAGGCGGTCTGTCCGTCGCCGGGTGGGGCCACGAGCTGGAATGGGAAGCAAGCGAGCGAGCTGGGCAGCCAGAGCAACCCGGTGGTGGGCTGCGATGTCCAGCTCCAGGAGAGCACCACGGCCCACTATGATGGGGCAAGCGCCGACAGCAGTGCTGCCGCCTCGACGGTGAACTACTATTATGACCCCACCTTTGGCCGCCCAACCCGAACCGTCACCACTAACAATGGGGGGCTCACCGCCCAATACTTCAGTGACACGACCCTGACCAATCTGGTCTGCACCCGTCGTGATCCCGACGTGAACTTCTCGCTCGGCGTCGGAGGCTGGCCGGGCTGCGGCCTAGCCTCAACAGGGTTCTCCGCGCGCTGGACGGGCAAGGTTATTCCCCAATACAACGAGACCTACACGTTCTATACCCTCTCGGACGATGGGGTCCGACTGTGGGTCAATGGCCAGGAGTTGGTGAACAACTGGACGGATCACGCGCCCGTGGAGAACAGCGGGACGATTACCCTGACTGCTGGGCAAGCCTACGACATCAAGATGGAGTATTACCAAAATCAGGGCGGCGCGACTGCGGCCCTCTCGTGGTCCAGCCCGAGCACCAGCAAGCAGATCGTGCCAGCCACTGCGTTGCAGGCGACCAGCACGACAAGCAACTCGTCGCAGAGCGTCGACACGTACACCACCTACATCCAGAACGATGGGTTGACCCTCCCGTCCTCGCAACTGAACAACACCGTTCAGGAGGGAGCCTGGGGCGGGACCTATCTGGTGGACGCGGTGGCGTCGAAAGAGACCTACGATCCAGCCAATAACCGGGTAGGCTGTAGCTACACCTGGTACGATGGCGCCGCTTATGCCACCGGGCAGCAGGCGAGCCTCACCCACGGGAATCCGACCCAGAAGGGGACGGATACGGCCTGCAGCAATTATAGCGGCTCGCTCATCACCAAGATGAGCTATGACGCCTACGGCAACCCAGTGACCTCCACCGACGCCAACAACAACACGGGCTGCACCGCTAACGGAGTCTCGGCGACGAGTTGCACCACCTATGGGACGGTGACGTTGGCCCAGCCCACGAGCGCCGCCAACGCCCTGAATCAGGTGACCACCACTGGCTATGACACCAGCGCCGCGGGCGGCTTTGGGCTCTGGCCGGTCTCGACAACTGACCCCAATAACCAGACGACCACCACAACCTATGACGTGCTGGGCCGTGTCAGCACGATCCGGCTGCCTGGGCAGACGACGGGAGTCCCCAGCACGCAGTTGACCTACACCTTCTTCCCGAGTTGCTCCGGCGCGCAGACGGTCTGTTACGAGGTGGACGCGGCCACCCGGACCGACAGCGCGACCCAGGTGACGCAGCGCCGCTTCTACGATGGGGCGTCTCGCCTCGTCGAGACGCGCACCCCCGCGCCGGGCGGGATGGACACGGTCGCCTATACCCTCTATGACGTCTCTGGTCGGGCCTATCAGACGAGTAGTCCCTATCAGGTGACCGCCTATACGGGGGCGCCCGATTTAGCTGCCTACTCGCTCC
This sequence comes from Chloroflexota bacterium, assembly GCA_036391775.1. Taxonomy (GTDB): domain Bacteria; phylum Chloroflexota; class UBA5177; order UBA5177; family UBA5177; genus DASVZE01. The sequence continues at coordinate 5,141 of DASVZE010000627.1, forward strand.
CCGATACGAGTGTGCCCAACACCCAGACGCTCTACGACGGGCTGGACCGGGTTACCCAGGTGCAAGATCCGGTAGGGCACAAGAGCTACTCGAGCTATAGCTCGGTGTGCAATGCGGCCGGGACGAATGATGCGGCCTGCTATAGTCAGACGCTGGGTGTCGACGCCAATGGGCATCAGCATGGCGTCCTGACGGATGGTCTGGGCCGCGCGATCTACGCCCAGGACTACACGGGGAACAGTGGCGCAACGTATGCGGTCTATCGGACGACCACGACGACCTATGACACCCTGGGGCGGCAGGTCGCCATGCTGCATCCGGACGGCACGCACAGTACGACGTTCACCTATGATACCGCTGGGCGGCTCACCGCGATGAGTGACCCGGACCGGGGCAACGAATCGTACAGCTATGATCCAAACGGCAATCTCACCCAGACCGTTGACGCGCGCGGCGCATCGGGCACGATCTACACGGGGTACGACAGTCTCAACCGCCAGCTCTGGCGCAATACCACCAACCGCGCGTCAGGCGCCTATGCCAGCTACAGCTATGACAGTACGGCCAACGGCAATGTCGGCGTGGGCCGGTTGACCGGCGAGAGCTTCACTGGTGGGCTCGGCGCGAGCCTGAACGGCTCCTACGCGTATACCTACGATAGCCTTGGGCGACTGACCCAGCAGACGCAGACGACTGGGAACGTCGTCAACTGTCCCGCGGGCTGGACTTGCCAGGGCATCAACAACCCGACCGTGGGAATGAACCAGTTCTATTCCAGCGCCGGGGTCTGGACCGTGCAGGCCTCTGGGCATGGCATTGGCGGCACAGGTGATACGTTCCAGTATGACTATCAGAGTCTGCCTGCTGATGGTGCTCTCTCCGCCCAAGTGACCTCTGGGACGGTAACCAACGCCTACGCGAAGTCCGGACTCATGATGCGGGCCACCACAGACACAGGTTCTCCGTATTACTTCGTGCTCGTGCGTGCACAGGGTACATTGGAAGTCCAATATCGCGCGACGGTTGGTGGTGCGACTACCAATTTGGCGACAATCTCAAATGTGAAAGCGCCAATCTACTTGCAGATTACGCGCTCGGGAACGACATTTAGCGCCGCGTCCTCATCTGACGGCGTCAACTGGACGACCATCGCGGGCTCGACCGTCACGATTGGCGCTATGACAGGGACGCTGCTCGAAGGTCTTGCCGCGACCGCGAATGACACGAATAGGTTAGGCGCGTTTACCTTCGCCCACGTGTCGCTGAGTACGACGGCGCCCGCCTCATCGACGTACACCACTAGCAACACGTATAACGACGCCAGCCAACCG
>DASVZE010000628.1:0-3527 GCA_036391775.1 Chloroflexota bacterium
GTGGAGAGGCTGGGCACAAGAAATACCTTACCAATGTTTGGCCGAATGTCAAGCTAAGTTTTGAGTCTTGTCTGCAACTGCCACGCGCGGTTTGGGAGATGCATGACTGCTCGTGCTAAAGGTCAGTAAGCACAGGGGAAAGAGAGCCACTGCCTATGTCGGCAACAGTGACCCCAAGTATTGATGAGGATATTTGGGAAGACGTATGGGAAGAGGAGCGGGTCTGGCGCGAAGAAAATCCCGATCAGGAACAGGTACCGGATCCGCTTACCCTGGTGATCTTTGGGGCCACGGGCGATCTCGCACATAGAAAGCTGGTGCCTGCTCTCTATAACCTGGCAGATCAGGAGCTGCTGCCCGACAAGCTGGCCATCGTCGGCTTCGGCCGAAGTCAGCGTGACGACGACGACTTCCGGGATGGCCTGCGCCAGTCGGTGGAGGAGTCCGGAACCAAAATCTCGCCGGAATCCTGGGACACCTTCGCACAGCGCATCACCTACGTGCGCGGAAGATACGACGACGAGGACAGCTTCAAGAAGCTAGCCGAGGAGCTCGACCGCATCGACGAGCGTGCTGAGACGCGGAACCACCGGCTGTTCTATCTGGCCACACCTCCAAATGTCTACGCCGACGTGGTGGGCAATCTTGGGCGCGCGGAGCTCAACAAGCCGCATGAAGAGGGCGGCTGGTCGCGCCTGATCGTCGAAAAACCTTTCGGACGGGATCTGGAGACGGCAAGAGCTCTCGATCGCTGCATCCACGGGGTGTTTGACGAGTCACAGGTATATCGCATCGATCACTATCTCGGAAAGGAGACCGTACAGAACATCTTTGTGCTCCGCTTCATCAACGGTATTTTCGAGCCGATCTGGAACCGCAACTACGTCGACCATGTGCAGATCACGGTGGCGGAGTCTCTTGGGGTCGAAGGGCGCGGCGGATACTACGAAGAGGCGGGCGCAGTTCGAGATATGCTGCAAAGCCATCTTCTTCAGCTTCTGACCCTGACGGCCATGGAGCCACCCAGCGAGTTTACCGGCGACAAGGTGCGGGACGAGAAGGTGAAGGTCCTGGACGCCCTCCAGTTCCCCGGCCCGGACGACGTCGGGCATTGTGTGGTGGCGGGCCAGTACAGCCGCGGCATGGTAGACGGCCGCTACGTACCCGGCTACCACGACGAGCATGATGTGTCCGTGAGGTCGACCACGGAAACGTACGTGGCGGCCAAGCTCCTGGTGAACAACTGGCGCTGGGCCGGCGTCCCCTTCTACCTGCGCACCGGTAAACGCATGGCCAAGCGGGTCAGTGAGATCGCCATTCAGTTCCGGCGCGCTCCGCATATGCTGCTGCCGGGGAGCGGACAGCAGCGTCCGCGCCGCAACGTTCTGGTCCTCAGAATTCAACCCGACGATGGGCTGGCTTTGCGGCTTGATGTCAAGGCGCCGGGCCCCGGACTGCGAGTGCGGCCGGTGGATATGAGCTTTCTTTATAAGAATGCATTTGGCGGGTCCTCTCCCGAGGCATACCAGCGGTTGCTGCTGGATGCCATGCGGGGAGATTCGACCCTCTTTGCCCGCTCAGACGAGGTTGAGGCAGCATGGTCGCTGGTCACGACCATCTTCGATTGCTGGTCTAGAGATACAAATCGCGACGTGCCCAGCTACCCGGCCGGTTCCTGGGGTCCGGAAGCGGCTGAGGATCTGCTGGCACGGGACGGACATCACTGGCGCAAGCCGTGACCACGGCCGACGTCGGAAGGACCGTCGCGACCTACCATTCCCTGCTCGCGACAGATCTCAGATTGGCCGAAGATTCTGCGGCCATGTTGCATGACGAGCAACCCGATTTGCTCCTCACCTTTGGCGGAAAACCACTCTGTACCGTGCTGCGGCCACAGTTTTTCGCACCGGACACCTACCGCGCTATTCAGGCGGGGTGCAGACTGCTCGCGAGCGCCATGTTTCGCCTGGCACAACGAATCCTTGCCGATCCTGAGCTGCTCGCGCTCCTCCATCTCAGTAGTGAGGAACGTGACCTGGTAACGGTGGACCCCGGTTTTTCCGTACCCACACCCACCACACGGCTGGATTCGTTCATGGCCAATACTTCCTGGCGGTTTGTCGAGTACAACGCGGAAACACCGGCCGCCATTGCCTATGAGGATCTTCTCGGCAGACTGTTTCTCCGGCTCCCGGTCATGCGGGAGTTCGCCCGGTCGCACCGGCTGACATCGCTGACATTTCGCGAGCGACTGCGTGACACGCTGCTGAACACATACCACGAGTGGGGCGGAAGAGAGACGCCAACCATCGCCATCGTCGACTGGCCGGATCTGCCCACCGCCACCGAACATGAGCTCTTCTGCCGGCATTTTGCCGAAGCAGGTCTGGGAGCAGTAATCGCTCAGCCCTCGGAGCTGGAATATGACGGCCGGAGACTGTCCGTTCGCGGACAGTCTATTGATATCGTCTACCGCCGTGTATTGACATCCGAGCTTCTAGCCCGGCCGGACCTGGCCGGGCCACTGGTTCAAGCCTACAAAGATCGCAGAGTATGCGTGATCAATTCCTTCCGCTCAAAGCTGCTGCACAAGAAAGCAATCTTCGCGCTTCTCAGCGACGAGCGGTACGCCCACTTCTTCGGCGAGGACGAGCGTCGCGCCATCGCGTTACACATCCCATGGACCAGGGTGGTGTCGGATCGATCCACAACGTACAACGGACGTGAGGTTGATCTGCTGGAGTTTATTGCCGGCCAACAGGAGCGGCTCGTCATGAAGCCGAACGACGAATATGGCGGCAAGGGTGTTGTGATCGGCTGGGAAACGCCGGATCACGAGTGGCAACGGGCGATTCGTGATGCTCTGGAGAAGCCGTTTGTCGTGCAGGAGCGCGTACCGATCGATCGTGAGCAGTTTCCGGTATGGGTAGACGGACAGCTGGATTGGCCGCAGCTCAGTGCCGACCTCGACCCGTATCTCTTCGGCACCGAGGTGGATGGAGTACTCGTCCGTCTCTCAGCGGCCGGGCTGCTCAACGTCACGGCCGGCACAGGCACGCTGGCGCCTGCATTTGTGGTCGAGCCGGTGTAGGTCACGGACGCAGGTCATTCGTCCAGTGGTGCAACACAAAACTCATTGCCTTCCGGGTCCGCCATCACAACCCACCCGCCGGACTCAGATTCGACCTCTTGCAGAACACGCGCACCCAGGCTCTGAAGTCGCTCTGTTTCGGCCCGTACATCGCCCACTCTGAGGTCCAGATGGAGCCGATTCTTCACCGTTTTGCCTTCGGGAACGCGCTGAAAGAACAGAGCCGGTTTGTTTCCCGCCGGATCGAAGCAGCCCCACCCGATGTTGGGCTCAATTCCCTTCTCGCGGTCGAACTCTTCCCAGCTCGCATACCCTTCGGGCACAAGGTCCTCCTGATAGCCGAGAACCGTGGACCAGAAGACACCAATGCGTGTGGGATCGGCGCAATCGAAGACGATCTCGAAGGTATTGGTCATGTACTGGCTCCCGCTATTGA
>DASVZE010000629.1:0-2018 GCA_036391775.1 Chloroflexota bacterium
GAGAGGGTCCAGAAGATGCCGGCATTGAAGTGAACGTCGAGATAGCGGCCAAGAGCGATACCAAGTAAGGCAGGGAGAACGACCATCCATCCGACCGTTCCCACCACCCCAAACGCTCCCCAGAAATTGGGATGCCGGCCCTTCCGTGAGCGCTCGGCCTGTTTTCTGACGGCCGTCACGAGCCGATCTTCCTTTTCGGTCTTTATCGGCGACTTCATTGGCGCGCCCTCAATTGCGGCATTTGTTCCAGCAGCTCAGCCACCAGCTTGCTGAAGGTCTTGCTTGCCTCCCGCTCTTGCTCTCGACGGGTCTGCAACATGGAGGATACGGCCTCGGAGGCATGGTCCATGTCGTCAAAGAGGACGGCATCGCGTGTCACCACTGATACCCGGTTGTCTTCCAGCACAAGCACTCCGCCATCGACGGCGACATAGCACTCGCGGTCACTGTTCTCTCGATAGATCAGGATCGAGGGTGCGAGCGCCGTGCAAAAATCCTCATGACCCGGTAGCAAGCCAAAGCTGCCTGTCGCGTCAACCGCCCGCACGGCGAGCGCCTCCGCCTGGGCAATCATCCCGTCCGGCTGCATAATTTCGAGTAATAGCGTCACGACTTCACCTCGTCGATCGCTCCAATCATGTAGAAGGCACCCTCGTCGACCGTGTCGTAGACACCCGAGAGGATGGCCTGGCATCCTGCAATCGTCTGTTTGATGGAAACGGAGCGGCCGGGATGACCTGTAAATGTTTCCGTGACCCGGAACGGCTGAGTGAGGAATCGCAAGAGACGGCGCGCGCGCTTGACTGTGCGCTGATCTTCGAGGGAGAGCTCTTCCAGCCCGAGCATGGCGATGATGTCTTGCAAGTCGCGGTAGTGTGCAATGGTTTCGCGTACCTGGAGCGCCACCTCGTAATGCTGCTCCCCCACATGGACCGGGTCGAGGAGCTTGGAGGTGGAGGCAAGCGGATCAACCGCGGGATACAGACCTTCCGCGGCTGCTCCCCGGGAGAGCACGATACTGGCGTCGAGATGCGTAAATGTTTGCACGACCGCCGGGTCACTCAGGTCATCCGCGGGGACATAGATCGCCTGGACGGAGGTGATGGCTGTGCCGTCGACCGATGCGATTCTCTCCTGCAGAGTCGCCATATCCTCCGCCAACGTCGGTTGATAGCCAACCGCCGAAGGAAGGCGACCCAGTAAGCCGGACACTTCCGCACCCGCCTGAACGTAGCGGAAGATGTTGTCGATCAGAAACATGACCTCGGTGTGCTCATGTTCCCGGAAGTATTCCGCCATTGTGATGGCGGACAGCCCCACACGAAACCGTGCGCCGGGAGGAGCATTCATCTGGCCGAAGAGCAGTACCGACCGATCAAGCACTCCCGTTCGCCCCATCTCAATCCACAGATCGTTTCCCTCGCGTGTCCGCTCCCCTACTCCCGCAAAGACACATACTCCGCCCTGTCCGCTCACCGTCGTCCGGATCAGCTCTTCCAGGAGCACCGTCTTTCCCACGCCTGCCCCGCCGATTACCCCGGCCTTGCCGCCGCGCGCTATGGGAGAGAGAAGATCGACAACCTTGATACCCGTCTCCAGGAATTCCGCGCTCTTGTGCTGTTGTGTCAGAGGTGGAGCGGGGCGGTGGATCGACCAGCGCTCTGCGCCGGACGGTGCTGGGTGGCCGTCGAGTGGTTCCCCCAGGACATTGAAGAGACGGCCAAGCGTCTCAGGTCCCACCGGCACCATGATTGGCTGGTTTGTTCGCCGAACTTCCGCGCCACGAGCCAGCCCCCCGACTGAATCCATGGCCAGACAGCGTGCCGTGTGCGGATCCAGATGCAGGAGAACTTCCAGTACAAGCTCACGGTCATCGACCGCTACCCGGAGAGCCTCGTTGATAGGAGGCACGCCTTCCGGGAATGTCACCTCAACCACAGCCCCGCGGACGGCACTGACATGTCCCAGATGATCGATCTTTTGTGCTTCAGCGCCGTTCATTGCACCAATCCTTTAAA
>DASVZE010000630.1:0-2219 GCA_036391775.1 Chloroflexota bacterium
TGAGCAAGCGTTGCAGCGTTCGACGGAACAGGGCGCACCGGTCCTGCGGGGAACGGCCGACATGTACGTGGGGCTGAGCGAGCTCCACCGTGAGCAGAACGATCTGTCCGCCGCCAGGGCGTTGTTGTTGCGAAGCAAGGAGCTGGGCGCGCTCGCCGGCTTACCCCAGAACCCGTATCGCTGGTGTGTTGCCATGGCGCGCGTACGGGAGGCCGAAGGTGATCTGAACGGCGCTCTCGACCTGCTCGGTGAGGCGGAGCGCGTGTACATGGGAGACTTCTTCCCCAATGTGCGTCCGGTAGCGGCACTGAAGACCCGGGTATGGATCGCACAGGGGAAGCTGGAAGAAGCTCTCGGCTGGGCGTGGCAGCAGGGCCTATCCGCTGAGGATGATCTAAGCTACCTGCGCGAGTTCGAGTACATGACGCTGGCCAGGCTGCTCCTGGCGCAGTATCAGACCGACGGGGATGAACACTTCATCGCGGAAGCAATGGGGCTGCTTGAGCGCCTTCTGGATGCCGCGGAAGTAGGCGAGCGGACGGGAAGAGCGATCGAAATCCTGGTGGTGCAAGCGCTTGCCTACGAACTGCGCGACGACATCACAGATGCTCTCATCTCAGTGGAACGCGCCCTGACGCTGGCTGAGCCGGAGGTGTACGTCCGTATGTTTGTGGACGAAGGGCCGGCCATGGCACAGTTGCTGCGCGACGCTGCCGCTCGCGGGATCATGTCGGCCTATGCCAGTAAGCTGCTGGCAGCATGTGACGCACAGGAACTGGAGAGGGCAGGTGAAGCTGCTGTCCTCACCGTCCTCGTTTCGCAGCCCCTTATCGAGCCGCTCAGTGAGCGTGAGCTTGAGGTGCTCCGACTGCTCAGGTCCGAGCTTTCTGGACCGGAGATCGCCCGTGAGCTCGTGGTCGCCCTGAGCACGGTCCGCACCCATACCAAGACCATCTACAGCAAGCTTGACGTCAATAGCCGACGAGCAGCCGTCAAACGGGCAGCAGAGCTGGGCCTGATCTAGCCGCGCATCAGCATTGCCCGGGCAGGCACCCACGTCGCGCCGCCACAGAGCCCCCCAGTCCATCGCATCCCGATAGGGTCTCTGTCTGCCTGGTGTCCTCCCAATCCCGGCATCAATCCCCACATGTGAGGACGACACCTCCCCACATTCGCTCGTAGGGTGAGATTGCAGCAAGGAACACATGTAACGACATGCAGAGGCACCACCACGAAAGAGACGCACGGGGAACAGTATGAGCGAAATGTACGTAGCAGAGGAGGAGTATGACGAGCATGCCCTGTACGAGATTCGAATCAAGGGGCACCTTGACGACCGATGGGCCGACAGGTTCGACGGCCTGACCCTCACGCGAAATGAGAACGGCGTCACCCTGCTCACCGGAATAGTCGTCGATCAGGCGGCGTTGCACGGCTTGCTCCGAGCAGTCCGCGATCTGGGAGTGCGCTTGCTCTCAGTCACTCGCCTTCAACCCGAACCGGCAGAGGCGCCTGACGGTAGACCACACGATACATCACACCGCTCAACAGAGGAGACACAACCATGATTCGTCTGATGACCCGTTTCTATAAAAGTACCCGCGTCGGCATCGCGACCGTAACCCTCGCCGCCCTGACACTCGCCCTCCCCACTGCTCTCCCCGTCCATGCCGAAGGGCTGAGGAATTGCGCTGACGTGTTCGGCACTACGACCGCCCCTGTCGCCTGCTACGAGATGGTCTGGTCGACCGGAGTCCAGGTCAGGATGACGTTTTCTAACCTCCAATTCCCCCCGACCACCAATGCCCCGATGGGCAACTTCTACGTACTAGCGCCACAAACCGACTCCCTGCAAGGCTGGGTGCCCTTCCCGCACGACCACGTCGTCGGCAATGTGCCTGCCCAGAACCACGGCAACTACGCCGTCCACTGGCACGGCTACTTCGTGTTCTGCAGTGAGCAGGGCATCTCAAGCGGCGCCTGTGCGCCGTCCATGACCACGATTCCGGGGTTCGGGACCGTCCCCTTCGCCAGGACAGTCAACGGCCAGATGCTGACATCGGCCCAGACGATAGAGTCGGCCGCTAACGCCGAGCTGGTTACGCTGTTCGACACCGGCGGATTCATCGTCGGCACCATCAACCCCAACAAGTAGCCGCCTCCATGCCAAGAAAGAGGAACAACCATGATCAGCACCAAGCAAAGCGCAATCCCCGAAG